>CAZPEE010000163.1:0-5671 GCA_964585525.1 uncultured Cocleimonas sp. | reverse complement strand
GAAAGCGTTTTTTCTGCCATTGATCATCGCACTTGCGATTGGCCTGGTGGTGTATAAAGTTAAAAATAAAGCACCCATTGAGCATCAGAAATTACAATTCCCCATCAAAGCAGTCAAAACCTTTACGCTTAAGAAAATACCCTACCGTGCCCATGCGGTAGGGTATGGCAATGTCGAACCACAGGTTTTATTAAAAGCAAAATCAGAAGTGAGTGGCAAAATCAGCTATATTCACCCGCAACTTAAACAAGGTGGCAGCCTCCCCAAAGGCACCGTGGTTTTAAAAATCGAACCCACCACGTTCAAGTTTTCGCTGGATCAAAGCAAGGCTGGCTTATCGGGTAGCCAGTCCAGCTTGAAACAATTAGAGGTCGAAGAAAAAAGCACCTGGCGCTCCATGAAGATTGCCGAGAAAAACCTGGCTGTTGAGAAAAAAGAATTACAGCGCATCCAGAAAATCTGGAACAAGCGGTTAATTGCGCGCTCCACACTGGATAAAGAACAGCAAAAAGTACTACAACTCCAACAGCAGGTTGAGGACTTAAAAGGCAAACTGGGCAGCTATGCCAGCCGCAAACAGGCGATACTGGCACAGATTAAACAATCTAAAACCAAGGTCGAGCAAACTCAGGATACGCTGGGACGTACTGAAATCCGGTTACCTTTCGATGCACGTATTGGCAAGGTTCTGGTCGAAAAAGGTGAGTTCACACCTGCGGGGGCAGTCTTATTTGAAGCACTCGGTACAGATGCCGTAGAAATCAATGCACAATTATCTATGCGTCAATTCCGTCCGCTGTTATCCGGTTTAGACCATAAAAAACTCAGCCTGGATAACCCCGCCAGTTTTCAAAAAGTTTTAAACAACCTGGATTTAGAAGCACGCGTCCACCTGGTTGGCTTCCCCAATAAAGAAACTTTTTGGCAAGGTAAGCTATTGCGCATTAGTGAATCCATTGACCCGGTACGCGACACCATCGGTCTTGTGGTATTGGTCGATAAACCCTACGAAGGTGTTATTCCAGGGGAAAGACCGCCACTATTGAAAGGCATGTATAGCGCGGTTACGTTCTATGCACCGCCAAAACCAGCGCTGCTTATCCCCCGTTCAGCGATGCATCAGGGACGTGTCTACCTGGTAACAAAAGACAACACTCTGGAAATCAGAACAGTATCCGTATTATTCCAGCAAGGTCGTTTTGTTGTATTAAAAGACGGTTTAGGTGAAGGTGAAACAATCATTATCAACGATGTTGTCCCCATCATCGAAGGCTTGCCGCTAAAACCGATCCCTGACCTGGCGTTTGAACAGCAATTTTCACTTGAAGCACTAGGCCAATCGCCCAGCAACAAGCCAAAGGCACTAAGTCAATGATTTCTTTTTTCACCCGCCACCCAACGGTTGCCAATATTTTGATGCTGGCAATTATTGCGATTGGCGTGGTTTCACTGCAGGGTTTGAACAAAGAATCTTTCCCGGTACTCAAGCCCAGCAGGGTACAAGTCTCCATGCTGTATCCCGGCGCAAGCCCGGCAGATGTTGAGGAAGGTATTTGCAACCCACTGGAAGATGCCACCGATGGCATTAGTTTTTTAAAAGAACAAGTATGCGATGCACGTGACAATATCGCTATTTTCACGCTGGAAATGCAGGAACAGGGTGATATTCAATTATTTACCGATGACATCAAATCGGCCATAGACGGTATTCAAAACTTTCCCGATGATGTAGAAGACCCCATTATCAAACAGCTAGGACGCGTTAGCCCGGTGGTCAGCGTTGCTATCACCGCTGATGACCTAACGACATCCGAACTTAAAAACCTGGCGGAATACTATCGCGACAAAATGCTGGCTGACCCTAAAATCCCCATCGTTAGCATTGACGGGTTTTCGACCCACCAGCTACAGGTGCTTATCCGGGCAGACACCTTGCTTAAATACAAACTGAGTGTACAAGACATTGCCAACCTGATCGCAGCCCAGGCGATTGAATTACCCGCTGGCACACTGGAATCAAGCCAGTCGGATTACCAGATACGCTTTGAAAATGCGCGTAAAACAGCCAATGAGCTTGGCAACCTGATCATACTGAAATCAGCCAAGGGTGCTGAAATCCGCCTTCGTGATATCGCTACGGTTGTCGACAAATTTGATAAACGCGAGCAGCGCATTGAACTTAACGGTAAACGCGCAGCTATTTTGCGAATCAGCAAAAACACCATTGATGATACCTTGAAAGTCTTTGGTGCTGTCGATGCCTTTGTCAAAAAAGAAGATGCCATACTACCCGATACGACACAACTTACCATCACACAGGATTCTGCCTCCTCCGTAAAAGACCGCATAAAACTGTTGTTAAAAAATGGCTGGCAAGGCTTATTCCTTGCTGGACTCACCTTATTCCTGTTTTTTAACTGGCGCTACACCTTTTGGGTCACACTGGGGCTGCCCATTTCATTTCTGGGTGGCCTGGCGCTCATGGTTTTGTTTGGTATCAGTATCAATATGATCTCACTGGTCGCCTTACTCATGTCCATTGGTATCTTGATGGATGACGCAATCGTTATTTCCGAAAGCATTGAACATGAATACAACAAAGGAAAATCGCCCCTGGATGCCGCCATTGATGGCACTAAAAAAGTCTTTCGCGGCGTCTTTTCATCCTATCTGACATCAGCATTCCTGTTTGGCAGCCTGCTGATGATGAAGGGCGACATGGGGCAAATCCTCGGTGTTTTACCGGTGGTATTGCTCTCCGTGCTCAGTATATCCTTGATTGAAGCAATGTTAATTTTACCCCATCATTTAACCCATTCACTGGAACATGCAAAACACACTCAATTGCCCCGCTGGCGAGAACATTTTAATGCTGCCTTCGAACGTTTACGTCACTGGGTAGGAAACGTTGCCAATCTAGCCATCCAGTTTCGCTACATAACCGTCGGCATTGCGATTGCCATGCTGGTGTTGTCCATTGGACTCATCGCCACAGGCAAGGTCAAATTCAAAGCCTTTCCCGACCTTGAAGGTAACACGGTTGATGCGCAGGTATTGCTGCCACAGGGGACTCCACTGGCAGAAACCGAACGCGTCATTGACAAGTTGTTAAAAGCACTGGATAAAACCAATCAGGAACTCAGTAAAAACGAACCCGAGGCGCTGATCAAAAACATTCAGGTTAGTTACAGTAAACATGCTGACGCATACGAAACAGGTGCGCACCTGGCAACCATTAGCCTGGATATACTCAATACCGAAATTCGCCACACCAAAATGGCAGAAATCACCAGCCTTTGGCGCAAAAACAGCGGAGATTTACCCAGCGTTATTGGTATCCAGTTTAGAGAACCCAAGGTCGGCCCGGCGGGTAGAGCCATTCACATCCGGCTTAGCGGAAATAATCTTGAGGAATTATCAAAAGCCTCCTGGGAAGTGCAAAACTGGTTACGCGGCTATCAGGGCGTATCCAATCTGCTGGATGATTTACGACCTGGCAAACCCCAATTCTCGGTTAAACTGTTACCCGGCGCACTGGCATCCGGTGTTGATTCACGCAGTATCGCTTCACAGTTACGAGCCGCCTATCAGGAAGTTAAAATCAACGACATCTATAAAGGCCGCGAAGCCTATGAGATTGTTGCCAAACTGGAAAACCAGCCCAGCCACGCTTTGCGTGATTTTGAAAACTTCACCGTATTTTCCAGAACGGGGGAGGCTATCCCTATCAGCAGTGTCGCAACTATTCGTGAAGAGCGTGATTTTGCACGTATCGCCCACGTCAACCATCAACGCACTGTGAATATTTTTGGTGATGTTGATGCTGCCGTTGCCAACACTTCTGAAATCATTGCCGGTGTACAAAAAGATTTCTTGCCCGAACTAAAAGAACGCTACCCCAATATTCATTTCAATTTTAAAGGTGAAGTGGAAAATGGCACAGAAACCAAGCTATCCATCTTATCTGGCTTTGGCCTGGGTGCACTCGGTGTCTTCTTATTACTCAGCCTGCAATTCAGTAACTACCGTGAACCATTGATTGTGATGCTCAACATCCCGCTGGCGCTCATCGGTGCGATCTGGGGACACCTGATCATGGGGCTGGATTTCACCCTGCCCAGCATGATTGGTTTTGTCTCGCTGGCTGGTGTCGTCGTCAATGATTCCATCCTGCTGGTAGAATTTGTAAAATTCCACGTTAACGAAGGCATGCTGTTTCATGACGCTGCACTGCAAGCCGTTAAAGACCGCTTCCGTGCCATTTTCCTGACCTCGGTAACAACCATCGCAGGCATGACACCGCTACTCTTCGAAACCAGCACACAGGCACAAATACTGGTGCCGCTGGTCACCAGTATTGTCTTCGGCATGCTGACCTCAACCCTGCTAATCATGCTGGTGTTACCCGCCATGTACGGCATTATGGAAGATATTGGTTTTGTTGAATTGAAAAAAGAAAAACCATCGCATGTGCAAACCAGCATTGTGCCGAGTAGTTACAACTAAACATATATCCCAAATATCACATCAGCAATGATCGATGTATCACGTATAATGGCATGACCTAATCAAAATCAAAGACCCAACAAAATGCCTAAAACCAAACCCCGCACCTGCCAGCCCTGCACCGCCTGTTGCGATGGCTGGGTCAGCATGAACATCAATGGCACGGATGTATACCCAGGGAAGCCCTGTCCACATAGTACCGGCAAAGGCTGTGATGATTATGAGAATCGCCCCAAAGATCCCTGTGATCATTTTAACTGTGCATGGATCATGAAAAATAGCCCTCTGCCAGATTGGATGAAACCGAATAATGCAAAAGTGCTCGTTGTACTGGATAAACTACAATGGCAAGGCCTGTCTGTAGACCTTGCTGTTCCTGTTGGTAAACGTATCCCGCCACGCGCCTTGAACTGGCTGAAACAATTTGCCAACGAATATGGAAGGCCTCTGATTTATACTGAACAGATTATTGAAAATGGCGTGATGAGCCCCGAGCAGAATATGATTGCCTATGGGCCAGACGCCTTTCAGCAAGAAGTCTCCCAATGGGTACAATCTGGCAAGAAGCTTTGGTGATGATTTCGAAGCAGCATATTAACTTATTGTAATTTCTTCTCATGCCCCCATACTTGTTTATATATTATTTTGTATGGATACAAAAGAGGAGATTATTATGTTTACACCAATTGAAATTCCGTTTGGCAGCAAAATGCTATTTAATGTCGTTGACCTCAAAGAGGGCGTAACCATTGAAGATGTTGAGCTTGTATTAGGTGAAATGTGCAATGTCGTGAAAAACAATTACGGTGATGATAATGGCGGATTTATCGGTGGACAGGTCTTTAAAAATGCCGGGTTTATTTCTGACGAAGGCACCGTGCAAGAAGAATCTGACGCTGACAACCAGCGTATTGACCAGAATATGGGGGATATTGTCATCGTAACCTACTGGAAATCCTTTGAACAACATGAAGCATCCCATGCTGATAAATTGTTTAAGGAAAAATTTTCCCAGCTCGCAGAATATTGTGATAACACATTTGAAGTAGGCTATGAGATGCTTTGGCAAGGTGTGCCGGAATAACACATCATCCTAGAATCCCAGTTGGGCAGGGTAAATTCAACCATAAAAAAACCTCTGGCAAGCCAGAGGTTTTTTTATGTG
>CAZPEE010000162.1:2888-5681 GCA_964585525.1 uncultured Cocleimonas sp. | reverse complement strand
TTAAATAATCGCCAGATTCCCTTTGTTTTCAAGCCAGGCTTTCCTGTCTTGCGCGCGTTTTTTTGCCAGTAACATGTCCATGACTTTAGCGGTCGCCTGTGGATCATCCATGGTTAGTTGCACCAGCCTGCGGGTATCCGGGTCCATGGTGGTCTCGCGCAGTTGTAGCGGGTTCATTTCACCCAGGCCCTTAAAGCGAGTGACACTGATTTTACCTTTGATTTTTTCGGCTTCAACCCGATCCAGAATGGCGTCGCGTTCTTCTTCATCCAGTGCATATTCGACCTTCTTGCCAATGTCAATACGATACAGTGGTGGCATGGCGATGTAGACATGGCCGGCCTTGACCAGTGGTGCAAAGTGTTTAACAAACAGTGCGCAGATCAGGGTGGCGATATGCGCGCCGTCAGAATCGGCATCGGCAAGGATACAGATTTTGCCGTAGCGCAGTTCGTCCAGCTTATCGGAGTCGGGTTCAACACCGATGGCAACCGAAATATCATGTATTTCCTGTGAGGCGAGTACCTGTGAGGAATCCACTTCCCAGGTATTGAGTATTTTGCCACGCAACGGCATGATGGCCTGGAAATCCCGGCTGCGCGCCTGTTTGGCTGAACCACCCGCAGAATCACCTTCCACCAGAAATAGCTCGGTCAGGTTGACATCCTGCGAAGCGCAATCTGCCAGTTTTCCGGGTAGGGCAGGCCCGGTTGCGATTTTTTTACGCACCACTTTTTTACTGGCTTTACTGCGCTTTTGGGCATTGTTGATAATATGTTCAGCAATCAGGTCACCCGTTTCAGGATGCTGGTTGAGGTACAGGCTAAAGGCATCCTTGACGACACCCGAAATAAAACTGGCAGCAGTACGGGAGGATAAGCGCTCTTTGGTTTGCCCGGCAAATTGCGGGTCTTGCATTTTGAATGACAGGATAAAACTTAATCGATCCCAGACATCATCCGGTGTGATTTTAAGGCCACGTGGCAACAGGTTCCTGAACTCGGCGAAATCGCGTAATGCATCGGTCAACCCCGTTCTAAGACCGTTGGTGTGGGTGCCACCTTGCGTGGTGGGAATCAGGTTAACGTAGCTTTCCTGTACCAGGTCACCCCCCTCGGGTAACCAGCAAAGTGCCCACTCTACAGATTCATGCTCGCTTTTGAAATCTCCCGTAAACGGTTCTACCGGCAGGTTTTCAAATTCCTTGACCGAATCAATCAGGTAGTCACGGATACCATCTTCGTAATACCATTCTTCGGTATCATGCTTTGCTTCTTCAGTAAAGGTGATGTGCAAGCCAGGACAAAGCACTGCCTTGGCGCGCAGGTTGTGTTTAAGCTTTTTAACCGAGAACCGTACCGAATCAAAATACTGGCCATTGGGCCAGAAGTGCAGTGTCGTGCCGGTGTTTTTTTTCCCCACCTTGCCGATCACTTCCAGCTCGGAAACCTTGTGGCCATTCTCAAACACCATTTCGTATTCTTTGCCATCACGTTTGATACGCACTTCAAGAATCAGTGACAGGGCATTCACCACCGAAATACCGACGCCGTGAAGACCGCCAGAGAACTGGTAATTTTTATCCGAGAATTTACCACCCGCATGCAGCGTTGCCAGAATTACCTCAACGCCTGACATTTTCATGTCAGGATGCTCATCCACGGGCATACCACGCCCGTTATCCGCAACTGAAAGAGAACCATCAGCATGTAAGGTTACGCTGATTTTTGTGGCAAAACCCGCCAGTGCTTCATCCACCGAATTATCAATCACTTCCTGCGCGAGGTGATTGGGTCGTGTCGTATCAGTGTACATACCGGGACGTTTGCGCACCGGATCAAGCCCGCTCAAAACCTCAATGGATTCGGCGTTGTAGTCATTGCTCATTATTTGCAAGCCCATGCAAGTGATATAAGCGTTTATTTTACAATGTTTTTATACAATCCGTAGGGTTGTTTTGCATGTTTTTACAAATAGTCATATTACTTTTATACTGATTGAGACACATTTTGATTGGGTTCTATTTATGAACAGTATTCTTCTATTTAAAAATTCTGGCATCCTGTTTTTATGTGCCTTGCTGGGTATGTCACTGTCTTATGCGAAAGCAGTGGCTGTTAAACCCGATCTGGAACGTGAAAAACGTATGGCTGCAGAAGTTGAAGATGCTGTACTGGATGGTGACGTCATTTATCTGAAAGATGGAGACCATCAGTTTATGGCGATTGATACCGAGGCTGAAGGTAAAACCAAAGGCGCGGTGATTATTCTCCATGGTCGCGGTTTTCATCCTAACTGGCAGGATACGGTTTTTCCCTTGCGGACACAATTACCTGCGCATGGTTGGCGTACCTTATCCCTGCAAATGCCTGTGCTGGAAAAACGTGCAAAATACTATGATTATTTGCCGCTTTTCCCCTTGGCAGAGCCTCGCATTGATGCGGGAATACAATACTTAAAAGCGCAGGGTATTGATAACATCATCCTGTTTGCCCATAGTTGTGGTGCACACATGGCAATGGAGTGGATTCGAGGCCGCAAAGGCAGGGTCGATGATAAAATCCGTGCTTTTATTGGCGCTGGAATGGGTGCAACGGATTATAAACAACCGATGGAAGAGCCTTTTCCACTGGCAGAATTAACCATACCGGTTCTGGATATTTATGGTGAGAAAGAATATCCCGCAGTACTACGCATGGCACCGGGTCGCCTGGCAATGATCAAAAAAGCCGGCAACAAAAAATCCAGGCAAGTGGTTATCCCGAAAGCCAACCATTATTTTACCGATCAGGG
>CAZPEE010000162.1:0-2788 GCA_964585525.1 uncultured Cocleimonas sp. | reverse complement strand
TGGATAATAGCGTTTTTGTCTTTTCGGTTAATCCATGAGTCGCATGTTTCGCTCCGGCGCTGCAATCAGTGCCATGACCATGATTTCGCGTGTACTGGGCCTGGTACGCGATGCAGTGATTGCCAATCATTTTGTTATCGGCGGTTCACTGGATGCCTTTTTCCTGGCATTTCGCATTCCCAACTTAATGCGTCGCATGTTTGCCGAGGGTGCTTTTTCGCTGGCATTTGTGCCAGTGTTATCGGAATACCGCGAAACACGCTCCAAAGAAGCGCTCAAGGATTTGCTGGATCATGTTGCAGGCGCCTTGGGTTTGTTATTACTGATTCTGTCAGTGCTTGGTGTGCTTGCCGCACCTTACATCATCAGCCTGTTCACACTGGTTGGAAAGCAGGCAGGCTCACAACCGGAACTGGCTGCACAGTTATTACGGATAACCTTTCCGTATATTTTGTTTATTTCACTAACCGCGTTTATCAGCGGGATTCTCAATACCTATAAACAGTTTGCCATCCCGGCGTTTACCCCGGTGCTGCTCAATCTTGTGATGATAGCAGCCGCCATCTGGTGGGCGCCGCGTTTTGACGAACCCGTAAAAGCGCTGGCATGGGGCGTGTTTATCGGCGGTGTGGTGCAATTGTTGTTCCAGTTACCGGCGGTGATGAAGCTTGGACTATTGCCTAAATTTCGTTATAAAAAAGCGCATGAGGGCGTTAAACGCATTATGAAGCTGATGGTGCCAGCCCTGTTCGGCTCATCGGTTGCGCAGGTTAATATCCTGATCAATACCGGCATTGCCTATGCGCTGGCATCCGGGTCTATCAGTTGGCTTTATTTTTCTGACCGTTTTGTCGAGTTACCACTGGCATTGATTGGTGTTGCCATTGGCACGGTGATTTTGCCCAAACTGTCAGGGGATCATGCCAATAAGGCGGGCAAGGCTTTTTCATCCACACTCGGCTGGGCAATGCGGCTGGCATTGCTGGTTGGTATCCCGGCAATGGCAGGGTTGATTGTCCTGGCAAAACCGATACTGGCAACGGTGATTCATAACGGCGTGAATAGCTGGCATGATGTTGAAATGGCAGGCATGAGCTTAATGACGTATTCGCTGGGCTTGCCGGCCTTTATCCTGGTTAAAGTATTAGCACCGGGTTTTTATTCGCGTCAGGATACAAAAACCCCGGTGCGTATTGGCATTGTCGCTGTGTTCAGTAATATGTTGTTAAGCCTGTTGATTGTTTTGCCCTGGTATAAACTGGGTTATATTGGCCCACATGCCGGATTGGCCCTGGCTACAGCGCTGGCGGCTTATGTGAATGCAGGTCTATTGTATTATCAACTGCGAAAACAAAATATTTACCAGCACCTGGAAGGACAGGGAAAACGCTGGCTCACCGACCTGTTACGTATCGTTATGGCGGTGGCGGCAATGGTGTTTATGGTTCGTTGGCTAAACCCTGAGGATCATTGGTGGCAGACACATGGCCTGGCTGATAAATCACTTTACCTGAGTGGGCTGGTGCTGGCTTCCATATTTGCTTATTTTGGTTCCCTGGGCTTGATGGGGGTACGACCACGACAATTATTGGGACGGTGATCCTGGCAGTCTGACAGACTGTTATTAACCCGGCAACTGAACACGATATATATTGTTGCCGGTTTTATAAACAAAAGGCATAACAACGATGACACATTTTGACAAGGTGATTGATCGCAGTGGAACCGGCAGCATCAAGTGGGATAAATACAAGGACTATCCTGATGTCATACCCATGTGGGTTGCGGACAGTGATTTCCAGACTTGCCCTGCAGTTATGGATGCCCTGCAAAAACGTGTGGCGCATGGTGTGTTTGGCTATACGGCCCAGCCCACTGATGAACTGGCAGAGTCAATCATTTATCATCTTGACAAGTGCTATGGTTGGCAGATTGACAGTGATTGGATTATCTTGCTTCCCAGTCTGGTCAGTGGATTAAATCTGTCCTGCCATATCGCGGGTAACATGGGTGATACGGTCATATCTCCGGCAACCATTTATCCACCCTTTAAAACAGCACCTATCAATGCGCAGCGTGAGGTATTAACCGTGCCCATGCACTTGCTTGACGGGCGCTGGGTACTGGATTTTGACGCGCTTGAACATGCTCTGGAAACACAAAGCCAGATTCGCATGCTGCTGTTTTGTAATCCTCATAACCCCGGTGGTACGGTCTACACCCGCCATGAACTTGAGCATTTACACAGCATTTGCCAGCAACACGATATATTGGTCTGTTCTGATGAAATTCATTGCGACTTGATGCTTGACCGGGACAAACAGCATATTCCACTTGCTACGCTTAACGAAGATGCGGCAATGCGTACTATTACACTGATGGCTGCCAGCAAAACATTCAACATCGCCGGTTTAAGTTGTGGTTTTGCGATTGTCGAAAACCCGCAATTACGTTCTCAATTAAAGCACGCTACACAGGGTTTATTACCCGAAGTGAATCTGTTGGGGCAGATTGCAACCACCGCTGCGTTCACGCAAGGCGATGACTGGATGGCACAACAGAATGATTATTTACGGGAAAACCGCGATTATTTATATCAGGAGATCAATGCCATACCCGGTTTGAATATGGTTTTGCCGGAAGCTACCTTCCTTGCCTGGATTGACGTATCCGCCCTGAATTTGCAAGACCCTTACCAATTCTTTTTAGAGGCAGGCGTAGGCTTGTCAGCAGGTTCTGCGTTTGGGGACAGCAATTTTGTACGGCTTAATTTCGCCTGTCCAAAAAG
>CAZPEE010000161.1:3526-5681 GCA_964585525.1 uncultured Cocleimonas sp. | reverse complement strand
TGATGAATCAATAGCTTGCGTACTGTGCCGTAGTGAAGTCTCGGATTCAGGTTTTAGTTTATAAACAGAGCGCCCACCTTGTGTGGGCGCTTTTCGTTTGTCGTCAATGTGTGTGTAGGCATAGAATGAATAAGCCATACCATTAACCGCTGTTTTTGTTATTATCCCATCCTGATTTCCTAAAGGATGATTATTCATGCAGTTTTTTCAAATTGAGGGTGGCACACCGCTGGAAGGTGAGGTGGTTATTTCGGGCGCAAAAAATGCAGTTTTGCCCTTACAGGCTGCGGCTCTGCTGGCTGATGGACAAATGACCATCAAGAATGTTCCGCGCCTCAAGGATGTCGCAACGCTGGCATCACTGATTGAAGGCATGGGCGTTAAGGTCAAGATTGACAAAGACAATAATATCACCACCGATACCTCGACCATCAAAAACCAGGTTGCACCCTATGAACTGGTGCGCACCATGCGTGCATCCATTCTGGTGCTTGGGCCATTGGTGGCACGTTTTGGTTACGCTGAAGTGTCTTTGCCTGGTGGTTGTGCGATTGGTTCGCGCCCGGTCAATATCCATCTCACGGGTCTTGAAGCAATGGGTGTTGAGATTACCGTTGATGAGGGTTTTATCCGTGCCCGTTGTGAGCGCCTAAAAGGTGCAACCATTGTTATGGAAGCCGTGACGGTAACAGGCACCGAAAACCTGCTGATGGCGGCGGTGCTGGCAGAGGGAACCACCATACTTGAAAATGCGGCGCGAGAGCCAGAGGTGGTTGACCTGGCTGAATGTTTAATCAAAATGGGGGCAAAAATTAGTGGGGCAGGCACTAATACCATCACCGTTCAAGGTGTTAAAAAACTCAAGGGAATTGACTATTCGGTATTGCCTGACCGGATAGAAACCGGAACATACCTTGCAGCCGCTGCAATTACGGGTGGCCGGGTAAAATGTGTCAATGCAGCGCCACATACGCTGGATGCGGTCATCCAGAAATTCCGTGAAGCGGGTGCCAGTGTCGATGTTGGTGATGACACCATTGAGCTTGATATGCGTGGACGTAAACTGAAAGCGGTGGATATTCGCACCGAGCCGCATCCAGCCTTTCCGACCGATATGCAGGCGCAGTTCATGGCAATGAATTGCCTCTCAGAAGGCATTGGTGTGGTGGTCGAAACGATTTTTGAAAACCGCATGATGCATGTTGCCGAGTTAATGCGTATGGGTGCTAATATTCGCCTTGAGGGTAATACAGCGATTGTCGCGGGTATGCCATCGTTACGCGGTGCTCCGGTAATGGCGACGGATTTACGTGCCTCTGCCTGCTTGATCCTTGCCGGGCTTGCTGCTAAAGGCATTACGATTGTAGATCGTATCTATCATACTGACCGTGGTTATGAGAAAATCGAAGAAAAGCTAAGCGGCATCGGCGCTAAAATCAAGCGGGTCGCGTAACACATCAGTAAAACAAGATAACGAACAGCCATGAATGACACATTGACCATAGCCCTTTCCAAAGGGCGCATCTTTAAAGAAACCATGCCCTTGCTGGAAGCAGCAGGTATTACCGCGCTGGATGATCCGGAAACCAGCCGCAAGCTGATTCTGGATACCAACCAGGACGATGTAAAACTGGTGATTATCCGTGCCACGGACGTGCCGGTGTATGTGCAATATGGCGCGGCGGATTTGGGTGTGACGGGTAAAGATGTGTTGATGGAGCATGGAGGTGTAGGTTTATACGAGATGCTTGATTTAAAAATAGCGCAATGCAAGCTGATGACAGCAGGATTTGCAGATAAACCACTGCCGGAAGGTCAACTAAAAGTCGCCACCAAATTTGTCAACTGTACCCGTGATTATTTTGCGCGTCAGGGTAGGCAGATTGAAATTATCAAGTTATACGGCTCGATGGAACTTGCACCCATTGTTGGTCTGGCAGATATTATTGTCGATGTGGTTCAAACCGGCAGCACCCTGAAAGCGAATGGGCTGGTTCCGCTGGAACATATGGCGGATATTAGCTCGCGGATGGTTGTGAATCGCGCTTCCATGAAAACCAAACACCCGCGCATCAAGTCATTGCTGAAGCATTTGAATGCCACGATTAACAAATAACGCTACAATGCACAGCCCATTAAAGCATAGCCCATTAAA
>CAZPEE010000161.1:0-3426 GCA_964585525.1 uncultured Cocleimonas sp. | reverse complement strand
AGCCCATTAAAGCATAGCCCATTAAATGCATAGCCCTTAAGAACAGGGCAACAGAACAGGTTAGATAAACCCCATGACTCATAAAACAGACGATCTTCGCATAGTGGACATTCAGGAATTACATTCACCGCAAACCTTAATGAATGATTATCCCTTGACTGAATCCGCGTCAAGCACTGTCTATAAGGCGCGCCAGGCAACGCATAAGATTTTGCATGATCAAGATGACCGTTTGCTGGTGATTGTTGGCCCCTGTTCCATTCACGACCCGGATGCGGCGCTGGAGTACGCCGGGCGGCTCGCTAAATTGCGCGATGAGCTGGGCGACACCCTGCATATCGTGATGCGCGTCTATTTCGAAAAACCGCGCACCAGCATCGGCTGGAAAGGCCTGATCAATGATCCTGACCTGACCGGGCAATATAATATCAATGAAGGCTTGCGGGTTGCGCGCCAATTGTTACTGGAACTGGCAGAGCAGGGTATGCCAACCGCGACCGAATACCTCGACCTGATTTCGCCGCAGTATATTGCAGACCTGATTTCATGGGGCGCGATTGGTGCACGCACCACCGAATCGCAGGCACACCGTGAACTTGCTTCGGGTCTGTCTTGTCCAATTGGTTTCAAAAATGGTACTTACGGCAACCTGGATATTGCCATCAATGCGATAAAATCGGCCTCCCAGACGCATCACTTTTTATCTGTGACCAAACAAGGCCATTCCGCCATTTTTACCACCACGGGCAATGACGATTGCCACATTATCTTACGCGGTGGCGAACAGCCTAACTACGACGCTGCCAGTGTAGGCCAAGCCTTGCAACAGCTACGCGATGCCGGTTTGCCGGAAAAGTTGATGGTTGACTTTAGCCATGCGAACAGCCATAAGGATTACCGCAACCAACCCAAAGTGGCTAATAATATTGCCGCGCAAATTGCAGGGGGCGAGCAAGGGATTTGTGGCGTGATGATCGAAAGTCACCTGGTTGAAGGTAACCAGAATGGCGAAGGTATCAGCAAGGATAAACTCACCTATGGACAAAGTATCACCGATGCCTGTATTAGCTGGGAAGATACCGATACCGTGTTACGTGAGTTGGCAGATGCGGTAAAAAAACGCCGCGCTAGGTGATTAACAAAATTTGAGACAAACATGAAGATAAGACAATTAACGACCACTGATAGCGATTTCTGGTCAAAACTGGATGACGTGCTGGCGTGGGATAGTGCTTCTGATAACGCTGTGGTTGAAACAGTCAATGGTATCCTTGCCGATGTGAAAGTGCGTGGCGATGCAGCAGTGGTTGAATACACCAATCAGTTTGATGCCATGCATGCGACGGCCCTATCTGAGCTTGAAATTCCGCCGCAACGTTTGCAAAAGGCTCTGGAGAGTATTTCCAAAGAGCAACGAAGCGCGCTACAGCAAGCCGCAGATCGTGTTAAAAACTATGCCGAACATCAAAAAATGGATTCATGGAGCTATACCGAAGACGATGGCACGGTGCTGGGCCAGCAGGTAAGCGCGCTTGACCGGGTAGGGCTTTATGTGCCGGGTGGCAAGGCCGCTTATCCATCTTCGGTGTTAATGAATGCAATCCCGGCAAAGGTTGCGGGTGTGCCTGAGCTGATCATGGTGGTGCCAACACCAGCCGGTGAAATCAATGAGCTGGTTCTGGCAGCCGCAGCAATATCGGGTGTTGACCGGGTGTTTTCCATCGGTGGCGCTCAGGCAGTGGCGGCATTGGCTTACGGCACAGAAACGATCCCACAGGTGGATAAAATCGTCGGCCCCGGTAATATCTACGTGGCAACCGCTAAACGTATGGTGTTTGGCACGGTGGGCATTGACATGATCGCCGGGCCTTCGGAAATACTGGTGGTGTGCGACGGCAAGACCGACCCGGACTGGATCGCGATGGACTTGTTTTCACAGGCAGAACACGATGAAGATGCACAGTCGATTCTGGTTTCACCGGATAAAGAATTTATCAATAAGGTCTTGCAAAGTATTGATAAGTTGGTAGAAACCATGCCGCGTGCAGAGATTATTACGCAATCCATGGAGGGCAGGGGTGCCGTGATTCAAGCCACCGATATGGATGATGCGGTGAAGATTGCCAACTACATTGCACCAGAGCACCTGGAACTTTCAGTGGACAATGCACAGCACGTTGCCAAACAGATTAAACACGCCGGTGCGATTTTTATGGGGCGTTACACGGCAGAAGCGCTGGGCGATTATTGTGCCGGGCCAAACCATGTGTTGCCGACCTCACGCACGGCACGGTTCTCATCGCCACTGGGCGTGTATGATTTCCAGAAGCGTTCTTCGTTGATTGGCTGTTCTGCCGATGGTGCATCCGAACTGGGCAAGATTGCATCGGTACTGGCACATGGCGAAGGCTTGACCGCACATGCACGCTCCGCCGAGTACCGGATAAAAGAGTAAGCGTTTTTTCGTAAATGATGCAGATTTTCGCTGATTAAAATACTGATTAAAAAGCAGCTTGGTGCTGGCGTAGCAAGCCCAACATCCAGATTTAATAATGATTTAGACAAACAAAATGCCATCACTTCAAGAGCTTAGAGAATATACCGATAATTTCCTTGAGATTGACAAGTTCAAGGATTACGCCCCCAATGGGTTGCAGGTTCAGGGTAAGCCTCAGATAAAGAAAATTGTTACGGGGGTCACGGCATCAAAGGCATTGATCGAAGCCGCGATTGAAAAACAGGCCGATGCGATCCTGGTACACCACGGCTGGTTCTGGAAAAACGAAGACCCGCGCATCATCGGCATGAAACACGCCCGTCTGAAGTTACTGATGCAACACGACATCAGCATGCTGGGCTACCATTTACCGCTGGATGCACACCCGATTGTTGGCAACAACGCACTCTTGGAAAAACTGTTTGGATTTAACGCTGAGGCAGTCATGGACGAACAGGGTGTAGGCAATATCGGCACTATCGACACGCCTGTGACCTTGACGCAACTGGGTAAAACGATCGAAAATGTCTTGCACCGTAAACCACTGCTGATCAATGCAGGCAGGCATAAAATCAAACGCGTTGCCTGGTGTAGCGGCGGCGCACAAAGCTGGATGGACAAAGCCGTTGCAGCCGGTGTTGATGCCTTCATCAGTGGCGAGATTTCAGAAAACACCGTACACACCGCCCGCGAATCCGGTGTCCACTACATTGCAGCAGGTCATCATGCCACCGAGCGCTACGGTATCATGGCACTGGGTGAACATTTGGCAGCAGAGTTTAAGCTGGAATGTGAGTTTGTGGATATTGATAATCCAGCTTAGCCCGCTAGATACTCATGCCCAGGTGTCTTTTATGTTCTGTTTTAACGCAGAGTACGCAGGGAACACAGAGAAAAGCCTGGCTCTTTTCGGTTTACTCTGCGGTACT
>CAZPEE010000160.1:0-5720 GCA_964585525.1 uncultured Cocleimonas sp. | reverse complement strand
ACGAAATGGGAAACAGAAAATGACTAAAAAGACACAGCGCCCGCTTATCATGGGCATCCTTAATGTCACGCCAGACAGCTTCTCTGATGGTGGCCAGTACAATGTGCCTGACAAGGCGATAAAACGCGCATTGCAAATGCGTGACCAGGGGGCGGACATCATCGACGTGGGAGGGGAATCGACCCGTCCTGGTGCTAAGGAAATTTCTGCAGAGGAACAAATAAACCGTGTTATCCCGGTGATTAAAGGCATCCGCAAGCTGGATAAACACTTATTGGTCAGCGTGGATACCAGTTTGAGGCCGGTTGCAAAAGCTGCGCTTGAGGCTGGTGCAAACTGGATTAACGATATTTCTGCGGGTGAAGATTCAGGCGATGCGATGATGACGCTTGCGGCAGGGAAAGGAGCGCATATTGTACTGATGCACCGCCAGGGAAAATCCGACCGCATGCAGGATAACCCGGTTTACCAGGATGTGCTTCAGGAGGTGCATGATTACTTATTGGAACGTGCGCAGCTTGCCTTGAAAGCTGGCGTTAAAAAAGAACAGATCATACTTGATCCCGGCATCGGGTTTGGCAAGTTGCTGGATCATAACCTGTCTTTGCTTGCTGGTTTGCCAGTACTGTTAAAACTGGGTTATCCGGTTTTACTGGGAACGAGCCGCAAGCGTTTCCTGGGTGAGATCACCGGCGAGGATAATCCTGAAAAACGGGTGGCTGCAACCTGTGCGACCACGGCTCTGGGTGTCGCTGCGGGTGTGCAAATCTTCAGGGTGCATGATGTGATTGAGAACCGCCAGGCAGCGGATGTTGCCTGGCAGCTAACATTAATAGGGCGGGATATGGCCGATGAAAAAAGAACTTCTTGATTTCTGGTTTAGCCCACCCATGAACAAACATTGGTTCGCCTCAACCCCCGAGATTGATAAGCAGATTCGCGACAGTTATGAATCCCTGTGGGAAAGTGCCAGACAGGGCGAAATAGATCACTGGAAAGAGACAGCTGATGGCTGCCTTGCCTTGTGCATCGTGCTGGATCAGCTGCCACTTAATATGTTCCGGGATTCTGTGAAAAGTTTTAGCACCGAAGCACAATCCGTTTTAATCAGCAAACATGCCATTCAAACCGGGCTGGATGAGCAACTTGCCACTGATCGTGTGGCTTTTTTGTATATGCCCTTGATGCACAGCGAAAACCTGAAAGACCAGGATTTCGCTGTGCAAATGTTTGACAAAGCAGGCTTGGAAAACAACCTGCGCTTTGCCCGGCATCATCGCGCTCTGATTGAAGAATTTGGCCGTTTTCCACATCGCAATGAAATATTGGGGCGGCAAAATACGCCTGATGAAATTGCGTATTTAAACTCAAAACGTGCGTTTACTGGCTAAGAGCCTGTCGGGTTAAGTCCGACAGGCTCCTAACCCGGATATTTCATGAAGGCGGATTGCGGTTTTTTGATAAGTGGCAAAACAAATACGGAATTTTGACTATACTTAACGTATCGAAAATTATTCTGCTTAGGTACTTGATTGGTCACTGAAAACTTATTAACAAAAACAGATGGCAAAGATGCTGCAAGATCTAGCCATGCGACGCCGCATCGCGTCTTGAGGCTCTGGAATCGCTGGGGAAAAACCGCACTGGGTCGCAGGATTTACAGTTTTATATTAGGCAGGACAGCGCCTTATTCCGGCTCCATCGGTGCGCAGGTTATAAAATTGCAGCCCGGTTTTGTGTGTGTTGTTTTAAACGACCGGCGCTCCGTGCGTAACCACTTAAATAGTGTCCACGCGATTGCGTTGGCGAATCTGGGTGAACTTGCCAGTGGTTTGGCGATGATTTCGGCTGTGCCTTCATCGGTTCGTGCCATCGTCGTTAAGCTGGACATTGAGTATCTCAAAAAGGCTCGCGGCAGACTGACCGCAGAGGGTAGGGCAACGCCACCTGAGGATATCACTTCATCTATTACCAGCATTGCCGAAGCCGAAATAAACGATGCAGAAGGTGATCTGGTTGCGCGGATGAAAGTCCACTGGCGTTTGTCGCCGAAAGAGACATTGATCAGGAAGGGCGATGAATAATCCGCCAAAGAGCCTACTGGAAACGGAATTTACCCGCGATAGCCATGTTAAGGTGCCTTTGATTTGTGGCCCGATGTACCCCTGTTCCAATGTTGAACTGGTGGCAGCAGTTTCCAAAGCAGGTGCCCTGGGTGTGGTGCAACCTGTGTCACTGACCTTTGTGCATAAACAGGATTTTCGCCAGGCTTTACGCGATATAAAAGCAGTGACCACTAACCCCATCGGCATGAACGCGCTGATCGAAAAATCATCCCGGCGTTACCATGACAAAATGGTCGCGTGGGTGGATATTGCACTGGAGGAAGGTGTGCGCTTTTTTATCACTTCGCTGGGCAACCCCAAATGGGTGGTCGATGCGGTATCACCCCACGGCGGCGTGGTCTATCATGATGTCACCGAGCGCAAGTGGGCAGAAAAAGGTTTGGCGGGTGGCGCGCAGGGCTTGATTGCGGTGAATAATTTTGCAGGTGGTCATGCCGGGGCTAAAAGTAAAGAACAGTTGTTTGATGAATTACAGGATTTAAACGTACCGCTGGTGTGTGCCGGTGGTATTGGCAATGAGGCACAATACGTTGAGGCGATGCGGCTGGGTTATGCCGCCTGTCAGTTGGGTACACGTTTTATCGCAACCAAAGAATGTACCAGCAGCGTACCCTATAAAGAGGCAATCGTTAAGGCAAAAGCAGATGATATTGTATTAAGCGAGCGCATAACCGGTGTTCCTGTGTCTATAATCAATACAGGATACATAAAAAAACAGGGCGTAAAACCCGGCAAGATTGCCAGTTGGCTGTTAAAGCACCCAAAGGGAAAACACTGGATGCGGATGATTTACACGATCCGCTCGGCTTTTAAGTTACGCGATGCCTCGATGGATAAAGCAGCCAAACATGAATTTTGGCAAGCCGGTAAAAGTGTAGCGGGTGTCGAACGCATCGAATCAGCAGGCGAAATTGTGGCGCGCTTTAAAGAGGCACTAACAAAAATAAAAGGAGAAAAATAAACGTGGAAAAGGTATGGCTTAAAAATTACCCGCCCGGAATCCCGCAACAAATAGATACCAGTGAATACCAGTCTCTGGGTGATATGTTTAATAAAAGTGTTGATAAATACAGGGACAGGCCAGCTTATACGAATCTTGGCAGAACCTTGTCCTATGATGATGTTGACCAGATGACACGGGATTTTGCGGCTTACCTCACCCAGGTTGCGGGCTTAAAACAAGGTGACCGTATCGCGATAATGATGCCTAATTTGTTGCAGTATCCGATTGCACTGTTTGCTGCCTTACGTGCCGGGTTGATCGTGGTGAATACCAACCCGCTTTATACCGATAGGGAACTGGAACACCAGCTTAAAGACTCCGGCGCAAAAGCGATTGTGATACTGGAAAACTTTGCCATAACCTTGCAAAGTATCCTGGATGAAACGGATGTTAAAACGATTATAACGACGCAAATAGGCGACCTGGCAGGCTTCCCTAAATCATTACTGGTTAATTTTGTGGTGAAATACATTAAAAAAATGGTACCTCCTTTCAAGCTGCCTGCATCAGCCGTCACATTTAACGATGTATTAGTCGCGGGTAAAGACCAGCCATTCAGTGATGCACAAATGAAGCATGGGGATGTTGCTTTTTTACAATACACCGGCGGCACTACAGGGGTTGCCAAAGGTGCCGCTTTAACACATGAGAATATGATTGCCAATCTGCTACAGGTTAAAGCCTGGGCAGCGAATGAAATTGGCGAAAATCATGAAGTTTTTATCACCGCCCTGCCGCTTTACCACATCTTTTCATTAACCGCGAATGGCTTTGCTTTTACGCTGGGCGCAAAAAGTGTCCTGATTACCAATCCGCGAGATATGAAAGGTTTTGTGAAAACATTATCCGAAGAAAAATTCAGTTTTATAGCGGGTGTGAACACGTTGTTTAATGGTTTACTGAATACTCCCGGCTTCGATCAAGTCGATTTTTCCCATTTAAAATTAGCGCTTGGTGGCGGCATGGCGGTTCAGGAATCAGTTGCACATGAATGGAAAAAAGTTACCGGTACGACCTTGATTGAAGCCTATGGTTTGACCGAAACCTCACCGGGTGTTTGTGTTAACCCAACCAATAATGAACACTATTCCGGCAATATTGGTCTGCCATTGTCGTCTACGGATATTTGCGTGAAGGATAAAAATGGCAAGGAGCTGGGCTTTAATGAGCCGGGTGAATTGTGCGTTAAAGGTCCGCAAGTGATGCAGGGTTACTGGAACCGCCCTAAAGAAACGGCTAATGTGATGGATCAGGATGGCTGGCTACATACGGGTGATATTGCCATTGTTGATGAAGGTGGCTTTGTCAAACTGGTGGATCGGCTCAAGGATTTAATCATCGTTTCAGGTTTTAATGTCTATCCGAATGAAGTTGAAAATGTGGTGGCATCCCACCCCAAGGTTCTGGAAGTCGGTGCGATTGGTGTGCCCCATAAAACATCTGGCGAAACGGTCAAGCTGTTTGTGGTCAAAAAAGATGATAGCCTGACTAAAGAGGAGCTGGTCAATTTCTGTCGCCAGCAAATGACGGGTTACAAATGCCCTAAACATATTGAGTTTGTGGAAGATTTGCCTAAAAGTAATGTCGGCAAAGTGTTGCGTAAGGATTTACGCGAATTGTGAAATATCCATTTGACCTTGATAACAGATAAATGAAATAACCGGGCATGTTTCAAAGATAAAGCGTAATGACCCGCCCCGGTTTTTGTGAGAAAATTGCACAATAATTAATCACGGGTTTACTTCTCATATGAAAATCAAACACAAAGTTCGTAAAGCGGTCATTCCGGTCGCAGGCCTGGGTACGCGCATGTTACCTGCGACCAAGGCTATTCCAAAAGAAATGCTGCCAATCGTGGATAAACCCATGATCCAGTACATTGTCAATGAATGTATTGCAGCCGGGATTACCGAAATCGTGCTGGTGACACATTCCAGTAAAAATGCCATCGAGAACCATTTTGATACCAGTTACGAGCTTGAATCAACGCTGGAAAAACGGGTCAAACGACAATTGCTGGATGAAGTCCGGGCGATAACGCCGGAGCATGTCACGATTATGCATGTCCGTCAGGGTGTTGCCAAAGGTTTGGGCCATGCGGTGTTATGTGCAAAACCTGCCGTGGGTGATGAGCCTTTTGCAGTAGTATTACCGGATGTCTTGATTGATGAATTCAGTTGTGATTTACACAAGGAAAACCTTGCCGAAATGCTGCGTTTATTTGATGAGAATGGTGAAAGCCAGATCATGGTGGAACCTGTTCCGATGGATCAGGTAAGCAGCTACGGCGTGGCTGATGTTAACGGACATAAACTCAAACCGGGTACTTCAGCAAAAATGACCGAAGTGGTTGAAAAACCTCCGGTTGATGAAGCGCCATCCAACCTGGCTGTGGTCGGGCGTTATGTTTTGTCTTCAGCGATTTGGGATTTGCTTAAACATACACCAACCGGTGCGGGTGATGAAATCCAGCTTACCGATGCGATTGCCATGCTGATGAAAAAAGAAACAGTGAATGCGTTTCATATGACCGGAAAATCACATGACTGTGGTTCCAAACTGGGTTATATGAAAGCGAATGTGGAGTATGC
>CAZPEE010000159.1:0-5746 GCA_964585525.1 uncultured Cocleimonas sp. | reverse complement strand
TGCGTAAAAACAAAATCATCAGCTGCCGCAGCGGCATGACACGAATTACAGGCGGCTGCTGGGAATGGCTTCGCCGTTTCGGATAATGTTTTATGATCCTTACTAGAAAAGCTATAATAAGCCCAGTTTCCTGGCTCTTTAGGGAAGTCATTTTTGCTTTTAATGGTGGCTTCCAGGCCAATAAATTCACCTTGGAAATAGCCTTTTCCACTAACCCCACCCTTTGATCCAACGCTTACAAGCTCTTTTACCAAAATGGTCCCGTCACGGAATTTTCCTGTTTCTTTCCACACTTTCCAGCTTTTAGGGTCAATATAAACATTGTGATGCTCTGGAAAAGCGGCTTTACCGTTATTTAGCTCATTGGGCGTGACGGGTGTGCCGACGTATATCCATTCGCGATAACCTGTTGGGCGTGTTAACTCGCCATCTTTAATGGTGAATGCGTCCTCTGCTTGCGCCACTGAAATAGTGTCGAATTGTAAAACTAGCGCGGTAAAAATAGCACTGCTGAGTGTTAATAACTTGCTTCCTTTGATTTTCATAATTGCTACCTTTTGTCTTCATTAATCAGGAGAGAACAAGATTGTTCATCTGCTGTAAATAGTAAGTGAAATTATTGAAATCGCAGGTATATGAGCAAGGCAAAGAAGTATCCGAGCGTCTCAATTATTTGAAAAGATGGCTGGGTTAAGATTTAGAAAGTTTAGTTTTATCCACCACGGCAATGTATTGCTTTAACAGCATATTCAGCTTGGGCTGAATAAAAACCTGGCAAAATGGCTTGCTAGGGTTTTTCTCATAATAATTATGGTATTGC
The DNA here is from genome assembly GCA_964585525.1 of uncultured Cocleimonas sp. Classification (GTDB taxonomy): domain Bacteria; phylum Pseudomonadota; class Gammaproteobacteria; order Thiotrichales; family Thiotrichaceae; genus Cocleimonas. Next base: position 4,926 of record CAZPEE010000159.1, on the reverse strand, counting down.
TTGTCAGAGGATTTGAATTTTTCAAAGCGTAAACACCGTGTGATTAATTGTTTTTTAAATGATTTTTGAAGGGACGCGAGTATCCCTTCTACTCGATTGTAGTCATCTTCATTCATCACATAAACCGCACTACGGTACTTTTTACGCATTGAGTGATTGGAGGTTGCGCTATGTGTCTGCAAGTGAATATCAATAATCGTTTGCAGGCTGATTTCGGCCTCATTAAACTCAATGAGAACCGCTTCAGAAAATTGATCATCAGGCTCTTCAGCAGAAATCCACCCCTGTTTAACCGATCTTATGCCAATCAGTGAGTCATAGACGGCCTCGGTACACCAATGGCAGCCACCCCCTAAACCGATATGCGTGTATTGTGTCATTTTATCCCCGGAAGATAGATTATTTGCGATATATAATAATAGACTGGCTCATACAGGGTTGAACATTCCAGTCCATCAAAAAAGTATCCCATCGTATCAAAAGTTAGTTTCGCCCAGACCGATAGGTTATGATCTTTAAATGACAAGTTTGCCTGGATGCAGAGATGACACACACAAAGACAGTGGATAAAAATGATAGCCCAAAATTTAATGTTCTGGATGATGTGCTTGATACCTTGCGGTTTCGGGGGAGTATTTTCTTTCGCTCTGAACTGGCTGCACCGTGGGGAATGTCGTTAGAAAAAGAAGGCAATCCACGCTTTCATATTTCTTTAAATGGAAGTTTTTATGTCGGTGCAAGTGATAGCGCTGATGATGTTATTGTTGATGATGTCATTAATGTTAAGCAAATGGAAATCATCATGCTGCCCCAGGGTGAAGAACATTGGATTGCTGATCAAATGGGGCGTGAGTTAATTCCCAGTGCCGATGCCAACAAAGCCTGCGAATTAAACAATCCCTTGTTCCAGAGGGGTGAAATCACAAATAAGCTCATCTGTGGACAGGTTTCCTTCGACAAAGCACTATCGCATCCTGTGTTAGATTCCCTACCATCTGTTTTACACTTTTCCAATATCAAAAAGGAAGACACGATCTGGATGACCGTCAATTTGATTGACGCCGAAATGGAAAGGTCTGGATACAATAAGCCTTCCATTATTGATCGTTTGACCGAGGTTCTTTTTATACAGTTACTCAATAGCTATCTGAGGGATAACCAAGAAATGACAGGTTTCTTCGCAGCTTTACGTAATCGTCGTATTCATAAAGTATTACAATTCATTCATCAACATCCTGCCAAGCCCTGGTCTATTGAAACACTGGGAGAAAAAGTAGGCATGTCACGGGCGACGCTTTCGAGGCAGTTTAAGTCTGCAATTGGTGTTCCGCCTATGACGTACCTTGCTAACTGGCGTATGATGCGGTCACATCATTTATTGACCTACTCAAGCTTTACTATTGAACAGATTGCCGAGATAGTAGGCTTTTCAACAGCACGCACATTGAACAAGGCGTTTTTGCGACATTATCACTATACCCCTAGTCAGTTACGACAGAACCAAAAATAGAGGAGATTTCCATGGTTACTCAAAAACAACGTTGCGAATGGGTAAATGGAGGCAATGCGCTTTACTATGATTACCATGATAATGAATGGGGCGTGCCTGTCCATGACGACCACACATTGTTTGAGTTTTTAACCTTAGAGGCAGCACAAGCAGGATTAAGCTGGGCTACAGTGCTAAATAAGCGAGAAGGTTATCGTCAGGCGTTTGATGACTTTGCTATTGAAAAAGTCGCCCGCTATGATGAAAAGAAAATTGCCAGGCTGTTGGATAATCCAGGCATCATCCGCAATAAACTTAAAGTGAATGCAACGGTAATTAACGCAGGGCGAATTCTGGAAATACAAAAGGAGTTTGGGACTTTTGATGCCTATATTTGGCAGTTTAGTGGTGGTAAAACGATCCAGAATAAACACAGGCTTATGAGCGATGTGCCTGCCAGTACGCCAGAATCGGATGCCATGAGTAAAGCATTAAAACAACGTGGTTTCAAGTTTATTGGTACGACGATTTGTTATGCCTTCATGCAGGCAACCGGCATGGTGAATGATCATACGGTGGATTGTTTTTGTCATTCGCAATGTAGTTGACCAGGCGCATTATTAATTTGAATTACTATTTTCAAACCTTGTGTTTACTCAAGCTCGGCATTAGACTCCTCCTATTAAAAATTAAGAGTGTCTAAGTAGAATGTTTCACGGAAGTATGGTCGCTTTGGTTACCCCAATGAATAGCGACGCAAGTGTAGATAATAAAGCACTGGAATCCCTGGTTGGTTTTCATCTGGATAACGGCACAGATGCCATTGTGTCTATGGGGACGACAGGTGAATCTGCCACATTTTCTCATAAAGAACACCGTGCTATCGTGAAGCGAACCGTTGAAATGGTGGCGGGGAAAATCCCTGTGATTGCGGGTACGGGTTCCAACAGTACCAGTGAAGCACTCGATTTAACGGAAGCCGCGATGCACGATGGCGCAGATGCAGCACTACTGGTGACACCTTATTATAACAAGCCAACCCAGGAAGGTTTGTATCAACATCATAAATTAATTGCTGAAAAAGTCCCCTTGCCGCAACTTTTATACAATGTGCCCGGTCGCACTGCTTGTGACATGCTGCCCGAAACGGTTGAGCGTCTTGCTGCTTTTTCCAATATTGTGGCCATAAAGGAAGCAACTGGCGACTTGCAACGAGCTAAAGACATTATGCAGCGCTGTGGTGATCGTATTGATGTCATCAGTGGTGATGATGCAACGGCGATGGAACTGATTTTAAACGGTGCAAAAGGTGATATTTCTGTTACTGCCAATGTTGCGCCAAAGGCGATGCATGATATGTGTGCGGCAGCACTGGCAGGTGACCGGGAACTGGCAACTAAAATCAATGAGCCTTTGCTGGCGTTGCATCAAGATTTGTTCGTAGAGGCAAACCCTATCCCTGTTAAATTCGCGGTTCATAAAATGGGTTATGGCAGTAATACTTTGCGTTTGCCGATGACAGCGTTATCTGCAGAGAATGAAGCTGTAGTTTTGGCGGCTATGACAAAAGCCAGCATTTTATAGTATTAAGATCAAATTGTTGTATTACTTGAAAAGAGTTTGTAAATGATGAAAAGAAACCTCGCAATAATCCTGATTCCTGTCGTGTTAACCGTATCGGCTTGTTCCACAGTCAATAATTTTTTAGATTCAAAGGTTTCGGTTGATTATGGCAATAATGCGTCTGTTAAAGCATTGGAAATTCCGCCTGATTTAACTTCGCCACAATTTGACGATGCTTTTGCATTGCCTGCAGGTGGTACAGTAAGTGCGGCAGCTATGCAGGGTGGTTATGCTTACTCTGCACCATCAGCTTCGTCAACAAATACCGGCCCGGTTGTTGCGCCTAGAACAGGCAAGTTATCCAGCGTTCGTTCTCAGGCTGATGAAACTGTCTTGCAAATTCATGATACCTACCAACGTGCCCTGGTGTTGACCGATATAATTCTACAGCGTATGGGTTTTACAATGTTAAGTACAAATCCTAAAAAAGGGCTGCTGCGTGTTGAGTATACGGGTGATGATATAAGCCTGGATGAGAAAAAGAACTTCCTTTCCCGGCTATTTAAGCGTTCCAGTACCAATGTATTGGACAAAGGCAAGACCTATCAGGTGCAAATCAATGAAGAAGATGGTGTGCCACTGGTGCGTTTCAAAAATGCCAATGGCAAACCCTTAAAACCGCAGGCTCAGTCGCGCATCATCAAGCTAATGAATAACGAATTTAATCGTTAAATAAACACAGGGCTTATAAATGATACGCTTTGCATCGCTAGGTAGTGGTAGCAAGGGCAATGCGGCCTTGATAGAGTCAGGCCCCGCAGAAAAAGATACCCGCTTACTTCTGGATTGTGGCTACTCCGTCATAGAGTTGGAAAAACGCCTGGTACGGCTTAAGCGTAGTGCCAAGGATATAGATGCCATCGTCGTCACCCATGAACATTCCGATCATATTGCCGGAGTAGGGCGACTTTCCCGAAAATATAAAATCCCGGTATGGTTAACGGTAGGGACATGGAATGCGTGTCGCGATATTGATTTTGCCGATACGCATTTCATAGATAGTCATGCTGACTTTGAAATCGACGCTATTAAATTACATCCTTTCCCTGTGCCACATGATGCCAGGGAACCTTGTCAGTTTGTATTCTCAGATGGTGCGGTGCGATTGGGTGTGGCGACAGACCTGGGTTGTTACACACCACACATTGTGAAACACTTGAATGATGTGGATGCATTGCTGCTGGAATGCAATTATGATCAAAAAATGCTGCTAACGGGTGAGTATCCATTGAGCCTGAAAAACAGGGTGGCAGGCATCAAAGGTCATTTGGACAATACACAGGCAACCCAGCTCTTGAAAAACCTCAAATTGCCCCGATTAAAACATATCATTGGTATGCATATCAGTGAAAAAAACAATCGTCCTGAATATGCAATCAACGCCTTATGTGAAGGTCTTGGATGCGGGCAGGATGACGTATCACTGGCCTGTCAGCTTGATGGTTTTGCATGGCGAGAGATTCGTTAAGCATGTATTAGCATAGTTTTGAAAATAGTTCTGTCAGAATGATAAATATGGTCTAAAATTTAATTTGCGCAAATCTAAAAACAGTTGTTGACCTAAATGTTTCACTCTATATAATGCGCCTCCTCTGTCATGGAGCTGCACTGGTTTTATAAAAGCTTTTGGGTTTTTTAATTAAACTTTTGCAACTACCCTGATGAAAAAAATTCTAGTTAAAATGTCATTAAACTATTGACACTTTAATTAAGGAGAATATAATCTCCGCCTCGCTCGAACAACGGTTCGGGCTGCACTTTAAAAAACGAGAACCAGAAAAACTTGTGTGGGTACTTGTGGCTTGTGTTTTAAC
>CAZPEE010000158.1:0-5862 GCA_964585525.1 uncultured Cocleimonas sp. | reverse complement strand
TTAACCCTCTTTAACCATGAGCCACTTTACCGGGTACAGCAAGCAGGACAAACAAACCTGACAGTAGCATCGCGATTGATGCCAACCAGAAGGGGGCTGTTAGAACCTGTGCCCATTGTGCAACCAGACCCATGGTTAATGCGCCTACGGCATAACCAAAATCACGCCAGAAACGATAAACACCCAACAGAGTTCCACGTTGTCTAGCCGGGCTAAAATCAGCAACAGCCGCACCTAAGGTTGGATATAACATTGCCATGCCAATACCAATCATGCCTGCTTCTACTGTCCATAATAATACGCTGTGCGTGAATGGAATGATGAGCACCCCAATGCCACACATCCACATGCCGCCGACAATAAGTGTCTTACGGCCAATTTTATCTGAGAGTGGCCCTGTGATGAGCTGTGAACCACCCCACACCATCGCGTAAACCGATATGATGGCACTACCTTCCAGCAAACTCAGGTTTTGTGATAAAAAATAAACAGGTAGGAATATCCAGACCAAGGCATCCGTAAACTTTTCTACCAAACCCGCCTGGTTTAAGGCCAACAACGTTTTATCGTGCCAACTGGCTTGTATAAACATTTTTGCAAGACTGGCTTGCTCAGATTCAGTCTCGCCTACTGTCAAAGCCTCGTTGATATGGTGTGCTTCTGCCCAGGGCATCGTTTCACGGATAGAAATAATCGCGAGTAATAATCCCAACAATATAACCATGCCGCCAAAAACAAATAAACCCTGGCGTGCTCCCATAATATCAACCAGATAAGCAGTAACGACACCCGCAATAGCGACTGCGGCATAGCCTGAAAATTCATTGATGCCATTGATCAAACCTTTTTGATCCAAGCGTGCCAAATCCAGTTTACTATTAATCGTCATTGACCAGCATAAGCCCTGGTTAATACCCAGTAAGAAAGTCGCCGCGACAATCCAGTTCCAGCCAGGCGCATATAAAATCATAAAGGGAATGGGGATTGCAATTAACCAGCCCGCAATTAATACCCGTTTACGTCCATAACGATCACTAAAGCGACCCGCCAGTAAATTCATGACCGCTTTAACTGCACCAAAAACAACGACGAAAGAGGTCAATAACAGGAATTGCTGCCCACCCAGCCCAAACTCGGTATCTGCAAGACCAGGGATAACCGTGCGGGTCATACCAATAGTCAAACCAACTAGAAACACTTGTATCAACTGTAAAATAATCTGTGACCGGTTTGTTTCTATGCCGTGTTGGAGTGCAGGATTATTTTTTCCCTGACGTAGTTTTGTTTGCATGGGATGAAGTCTCAATATTTAAAACTTGCAGGATAAGCTATTTCATGCAATCATTCAATTAATCAATTGAATATAAACAAGAAGGTTTCATGCCATCACTAAGACAAGCAGTCAATGAACAATTAGCACTTATCGCCCAGGGACTGGCATCGCCGCAACGCCTGGAAATACTGGAATACCTTGCACAGGCAGAACGTAGTGTCGATGAACTAAGCCAACTAACGGGCTTGACAGTTGCCAATACCTCACGCCACCTGCAAGTGTTAAAACAAGCGGCCATGGTGGTCGTTCGTCGTGAAGGCAAAAGACGTTTTTATCGGCTAACCGGGGATGATGTCGTCATGTTGGTGTCTAGCCTTAGAAATACTGCTGAAATACACCTGGCTGAAGTAGAGCGCTTGATGCATAGCTACCTCAACGAGAAAGATGCTTTGGAAGCGATAACTCCAGAAGAATTACTGGAAAGAACACAGCTAGGCGAAGTCACGGTTTTGGATATCCGGCCAGAAAAAGAATTTGCTTGCGGGCATTTGCCCAATGCGATAAATATCCCACCCGACCAGATTGCTGAGCGTATCGAACAATTAGAGGGTGATAAAAAAATTGTGGCTTATTGCCGTGGCCCTTACTGCCTCTTCTCCTACGATGCAGTAAAGCTGTTACGAGAAAAAGGCTTTGATGCACAACGTTTGGAAGACGGCTTTCCCGAATGGCAAGCCGCAGGCCACCCGACACAAAAAAACACTATTTCAGACCTTGCACCCAATAAATAATCAGGAGAAAAAGACATGTTTTTAGTTCAACGACAAGTCCCTGGAGACCCATCTTCACTTGCTTACCTATTTGGCTGTGGCGGTAAAGGTAAAGCAATTGCAGTTGATGTTCATCAGGAAGATGTTGACTGGTTTACTGAACAGGCAAAACTAAAAGATGTAGATATTAATTATGTGGTAGATACCCACATTCATGCTGATCATATATCTGGCGGTCGTGAGCTGGCGGACAAATCAGGTGGAACATATATGTTGCATGAATCATCATCGCCAGAATTTTCGTTTACTCCATTACATGATGGTGACCTTTTAACCATCGGCAATGTCACTGCGACAGTAATGCACACACCTGGGCATACAATGGATAGTATTTGCTTGCTCGTGAGTGATAATCGACGTACTTCAGAACCTTGGTTTTTAATCTCAGGGCATACCTTGTTTGTTGGCAGCGCCGGACGACCTGATCTGCGGGGACAGGAAGAAAAAATGGCTGGAATGTTACATGACTCATTATTTAACAAAATTCTGACTTTACCAGAACATGTTGAAATCTACCCAGGAGCACAGGCAGGCAGCGTTTGTGGCGCTGGTTTATCTGCCAAACCAGTTTCCACAATAGCCTTTGAAAAGCGCTTTAATACCAGTTTGAACGCTGATAAAGAGGCCTTTATACAGTCTATTTTGGCTGAAATACTACCCGAACCTGCTGATATGCAGAAAATTATCCAGCAAAATACCAGTGCCTGATGGGCTAAGCCGAATATTTCATGAAGGCGGTTATTATTTAGATAATCCAAGAATATCAGCCGGTTGGGAAGAAACATGACGAATTTTAAAAATCACAGTTTGTACCTGAATGGTTTCCTGAAAAAATCAACTTCACAGATTGCACAAAATCGTTCAAGTCATAGCCCTGCAATGGCTTTATTTCAGGCGTCCTGCCCTTCACCCTACAGGTCAGCTACGCTGTTCCAGATCGCTCCTGGTGATCTGGTCACAATATTTGCACAATCTGTTTTGCTGAACTTTACCAGAAATTCTATCCCCTTCATGAAACATCCGGGCTAGATTTATGCGTAACTTTCTAGATTTTTTTATAAGCCAGCAAGCGCAAGGCATTCGCTACCACCAGCAAGGTTGACCCTTCATGAAACACTACGGCAACACCAATATTCGCCCAGCCCAAAATTGTCGCAGGCACAAGCAAAGCAACCATACCCAGGCTCACCCAGAGGTTTTGCTTGATTATTAATTTCGCCTTGCGACTCAGACCAATCGCGAATGGCAGGTTATCAAGTTTATCTGCCATCAGTGCAATATCGGCAGTTTCCAGTGCCACATCAGATCCCGCTGCACCCATGGCAATACCCACGGTGCTTTTTGCCATGGCTGGCGCATCATTGACTCCATCACCAACCATCGCCACCTTACCCTCTTGCACCTTTAATTTTTCGATGGCAGCAACCTTGTCTTCAGGTAACAATCCACCCATGGGGTCAGTAATGCCAATGGATTTTGCAACCGCGTTGGCAACTTGCTGGTTATCACCGGTAAGCATAATCATGCGGCGAATACCCATCCGGGACAAGGATGCCAGCGTTTCTTTTGCCTCTGCACGCGCCACATCCATCACCGCAATAATGCCAAGATATTGATCATCCCTGTGTACAATCATGGCAGTATGACCATCCGCTTCAAGTTCAGCCATCTGCCTGGTAATGGCATCTGGAACCGCTTGCCGGGTAAGCTCCTCAAACAGGCGACGGTTGCCAATATGTACCACACTATCCTGATATTCCGCCTTGATACCGCGTGCCATAAGTGCTTGTAGATTGCTTGCATCTTCCACCTCAACGTTACCCAGTAAATCCTGTCCACCTTTGACAATCGCAGCGGCAAGGGGATGGTCACTGAGTTTTTCAACAGCAACGGCTACGCGCAACAATTCTTCCTTTGATGTATCACCAAAAGGGATGGCATCGGTCAGTTTCGGTTTTCCTTCGGTGAGCGTGCCGGTTTTATCAAAAGCAACCGCGCTCAGCGAGCCCAGGTCTTCTAGTGGCCGGACACCCTTGATTAACACACCCTGCTTCGCGGCACGCGCCACACCCGCAAGCACCGCGCTAGGCGTAGATATTGCCAGTGCACAGGGAGATGCAGCCACTAGCACCGCCATGGCACGGTAAAAGCTATCCTTAAAGGGTTCATCAATTACCACAAACGCAAATAATAACAGGCCAACCAGAATCAGAACCGCTGGCACAAAATAACGCTCAAACTTGTCAGTCAATTGCTGGGTGGGTGATTTTTGTGTCTCGGCTTCCTTGACCAGTTCAACCAGCCGCGCAAGCGTGCTGTCTCTGGCTTCTTTTAGCACCTTGACTTCCAGTACCGAACTACCATTGATAGTCCCGGCAAAAGCGCGGTTTTCGGCGGGCAATGTTTGCAGATCAAATGCAGCTTGTGGTTTTTCTACCGGTACTTTATCCACAGGTACGCTTTCGCCGGTGATGGAAGCCTGATCAACCGCACTGCTACCAGAGACTACCACACCATCAGCAGCGATTTTGGTATTGGGCTTGACGATGATAATGTCGCCCAGTTTAAGCTGTTCGATGGGTATTTCAAGCTGATTGCCATCCCGTTTAAGCAACGCTGTTGGCGGAGCCAGATCCGACAATGCAGCAATGGATTTGCGTGCCTTGTTCATCGCGTAGGCTTCCAGTGCATGACCTAAGCTAAACAAAAACAGCAGTAAAGCGCCCTCTTCCCATTTTCCCAGTGCCGCAGCACCGGCGGCTGCCACCAGCATCAGGAAATCAATTTCAAAACTACCCTTGCGGATGGTTTCAATCGCTTCCAGCAGGGTGAAATAACCACCTAGCAGGAACGCGACGATAAACAAACCGATGGGCAACCAGCCAGGAATTGTATCGACAAAACCCAGGATTAAACCGCTTAACCAGAAAATACCGCTACCAATGGCAAAATATAGCTCTGTATTTTCGCCAAAGATACCACCATGTTCATGATTATGTGCACCGCTCGCAGCTTGCTCCTCCCCTGCCTCATGATCGTGGTCATGATCATGGCCTTCGTGGTCAGTAGCCTGTTCATTCAGCAGGGACTGATCAAAACCCAATCCGTTTTTTGCCACAGCCTGTAACACGCTGGATTGATTAATCACTTGCGTATCCCATTCCAGGCGAATCACACCCGCAGCTGATGTTGATGCTTCCAAAATACCCGGAACAGCCAGTAAGGACTGTTCTATTTGGCGCGCATGGCGCTGATGGCGAATACCTGTAACATCCAGCAAGCGATGCCGGTAGCGCGAGCTAATCTCCGCACCACTTTGTTGTGCGATGGTTTTGATCTGGTTCAATGCAATAACATCAGGATCGTAGTGAATACATAAGGCAACAGGTTCTGCCTGCTTAATATGTACCTTTTGTATGCCAGACTTGCCTTGCAGCAGGGTAATGATTCGATCTATGCAAAGGTCTTTTTCATCCGTGACCTCTGGTAACAGCAAGGGAATATCAATTTGTAGTTTTTTCATATGTTAACCCTATGGGAAAAATAGCAGAAATTACACATCATGAATCTGCATGATATGTAATATATAAGGTATTGAAAAAACTAAGTTCTTGGAGGCCTGCGGGGAGGGATTAAATCAGTAAAGGTTAAAGAAACTTGAAATATATGGAATAAAACATGTTTGCTTTGCATCTCTGAAAAAGGTGCAACTGAAAAGAGCCCTGTCGTATGTGCCTGATGGTGGGAACAATGACCACC
>CAZPEE010000157.1:0-5926 GCA_964585525.1 uncultured Cocleimonas sp. | reverse complement strand
TGGTTTGAATGGGCGCATTTATACATTTGGCAGGCATTGATTATTCTCGATGCGCTGATTATTTTTATTCTATGGATACGCTGGCTACCGGATGATTCTACTGACTCTGGTGGACAAGAGGGGCATTATGAAGCTGGCTAAAACAGGTTCATCCAATAAAAACACAGACGTACTTTTTTTCCTTGGCAGGGTGCTTTTGTGGATGCCAGTCACCTTCGCACTTTGGTATTTTGTGGTGCCAGGCATTTTAACTGTTACGGCGCTTATTGTGGACTGGTTATTAACAATGTTTGCAAGCCATGCGATTGAGGCAATAAAACCGGATGGTCGTAGCATACAGGTATTGAGCCAGTTTGAAGGTTATAATTTTAATATCCAGGCAATGAATTATGCCTACAGTTTTCCGTTTTTCCTGGCGCTGGTACTGGCAAGCCCGGATACCATTTTAGGTAAAATTAAAAAATATGCCCTGGCAATCATACCTTTGTTTTTAATTGCTATCTGGGGTGTTGCCTTTGATGCTATCAGTGTGTTGGCTTTTCGTAGTAGCACGGAAATTGCCCAGCAATTGCACACAACACCACTGATACGCTTGTTTTTGTCATTGGGCTGGCAGCTGGGAAAGTTAATTCTTCCACCGCTTGTGCCGGTGATTTTGTGGCTGTATTTATACAGGGATTACGCGCATAAACTTGTACCAAAACTGGTAAAGTAGTTTATTCAGATTGTGTCTCTTCACGGTAAACCTGGGTTAAACAAAACTGTTGTAAATCGTCAAAGCGGTCAGAAATCTGTTTAACGTATTGTGCCGAGGTTTTACTCAGTTCCAGTGGTTTATCAATAATCACATCACAATTAAACGGTACAAAAAGCGCCTCGCCACGCGGTAGTGCGCCGCCCAGTCCATGCATCAGAACAGGGATTACCTGAACATCCTTGCGGTCTTTTACTAAATAATACAGTCCTTTTTTTATTTTGCCGATTTTTTCCGGGTCGCCACGGCTGCCTTCGGGGAAAATGATGAGAATATCGTTGTTATCAAGTGCTTCATAACAACCGTTAAACAATTTATCTTTACTGCTTGCGCCGCTGCGATCCAGCGGAATGATGCCAATGCAGGTTTGTGAAAACCATGCCAGATACTTGTTTTTAAGAAAATAATCAGCGGCGGCAACAGGTCGAATTTTGTGTATTTGTGATAGTGGAAAAAGGCTCATCAGAACCAGCGTATCCAGGTGGCTATTATGGTTTCCCGCCAGAATCGCCGGGCCATTCTGGGGTAATTTTTCTCGTCCACGAATGTTTAAGCCCAGGACGATAAAAACGACCGGTTTTACGAACAGCGCAAAAAAAAGTATTTTAATTAGTCGGTTTTTTGTCATTTTTACTCGCAAGCCTATGATATTACCTAATAATTTTACAAATAATAACCGCCTTCATGAAATATCCGGGCTAGTTAATAATAATTGTAATAAAGAAAGTGGAAAAATAAGGGTGCGGTATAAGTCAGGCTGTCTAACCTATCGAGAATGCCACCGTGTCCGGGAATCAGTTTGCCACTGTCCTTGATCTGTAAATCGCGTTTAACGGATGAAATCACCACGTCACCAATAAAACCACTGCATGAAATAATCAGGCCGGCGGTTAGCCCCTGCACAAAATTTAAAGGCGTTAGTAATGGCGCGACTAAACCAGAGCAGAGCGTTATTGTAAACAAGCCACCGAGAAAGCCTTCCCAGGTTTTATTAGGGCTGACTTTAGGAATGATTTTGTGCTTGCCAAAGGTCTTGCCCCAAACGTATTGGGAAACATCGTTGAACTGTGTCATAAATAAAATAAACAAAACCAGCCCTATTGCTCCCGCCTGCTCGTTTTTGACCGGCAAGGTTAGCAAATAGGCGATATGGCTAATGCTGAAAACGGTCAACATGGTTGCCCAGTGCAGGATGCCAGCGGAGCGGATAAAGCCTTTGGTCTCACCGATCATGATCATGCGCATCGGCAAAAACAGAAAAACATAAACCGGGATAAAAATAATGAACATGCCGTACCAGCCGGTGTAAACCCAGTAATACTGGATAGGGATGGCAAGGTACGCCCAGAAAATCACATGGCGGTCATTCTGCCTTGTCGGAACGATAGATAAAAATTCTTTAAGCGCCAAAAAGCTGATAAAGCCAAACAGGACGATGGCTGAAAGCTTGCTTAAACCTAGAGCAACAAACAGGATGCCGATCATCCACCACCAGGATTTAATCCGTTGCCATAACTCTGTGTCATCTTTTTGCGGGTTCTTGGCATGTAGCCAGAAACGAATGCCCGTGGCAATTGCCAGCATAGCCAACACGCCCAGCATGGCATACAGTGAATTTGGCGGAATGTTAAACAGTCCAGGCATTAGCCCGGATATTTCATGAAGGCCGTTATTATTTGTAAAAGAATTGAGTAATATCATAGGCTTGTGAGTAAAATAATATATTTAAAAAAATCATAGTTTGTACCTAAATGGTTTTCTGAAAAAATCAGCTTCACAGCTTGCACAAAATCGTTCAAGCCATAGCCTTGCTATGACTGGAACGATATTTGCACAATCTGTTTTGCTGAGTTTTTCCAGAATTCCCATTCCCTTCATGAAACATCCGGGTTAGTCATTTTCCAGTGCATAATAGATGGCTTTGGTGCGGTTGACGGCCGTTATCACGCTACCCACGGTGACCACCATTAACGCGAGTAAAATCACATAACCTTGCACGGAACCGTTGCCAAACCAGCTTTCGATAACGGTTAGCAGTGAAGCGCCTGTCATGACTGCCATGCGGTGTTGTTTTGCCATCGGCCCCATAAAATTAACGGGTGCTCCCATGCTGACACCGAGGGTGCGGATATAGGCTGTCATCACGGCGAGCAGGCCAGCAAGCCAGCCCAGAGCATCACCCCAGGACACTGCGCTAATGGCATAACCGGCTGCAACCAGAATCAGCGGATCAGCGATTCGATCAGGAATGTCATTGAATAATTCACCGGCGGGGGTGCTTTTTCCGCCTTCGATAGCGACCATGCCGTCGAACAGGTTGCACAGCAGGCGCATTTGTATAAACAGTGCGGCAAACAACACAGAAAGCCAGGCCCCGGTGGAGTGCGGTATGGTTAAAAAGCTCAGTGCTGCCAACAACGCAAAAAAGACGCTGGCAATTGAAATCTGGTTGGGCGTAATGTTCCGTTGGCTTAGCCATTTTGCAATCTGTCTGGATAAATTTGCATCGCGGACTTTGAGTGGTCGACGACCTTCTAGTTCTTCAGGCATGTTTTAATTCCCCCGGTTTATTTTATGATAATTGTTTCTATCAGGTTGCGGCTTTAGTTTTTATTTTATAAGCGGTAAAGACACAAAACAAAAAAGCCACCAGTAATGCAGGTGCAATGGTTTTGATGATATGTGCGGTTCCGGCAATGCTATGTGCAATATACAGGCAGGTGGCGGTAAAACTGACGGTAACCATGGCGGGTAACATTAATTGCACGAATCCGTTACCAGTTTTGCGCGACAAGCTGGCGTAAAGTGTGCTAACGGCACGTACCAGAAATAGTGTGATAATAAAGCTGGCGGTTCCCTGGGTCAGGCTGGAAACCATATTATTATTGACGAAGTAAGCCCAGCCGCCCCACAAAATGAAGGCAAAAGTGGCGGTAAAACTGACGGTAACCATGGCGGGTAACATTAATTGCACGAATCCGTTACCAGTTTTGCGCGACAAGCTGGCGTAAAGTGTGCTAACGGCACGTACCAGAAATAGTGTGATAATAAAGCTGGCGGTTCCCTGGGTCAGGCTGGAAACCATATTATTATTGACGAAGTAAGCCCAGCCGCCCCACAAAATGAAGGCAAAAAATGCAGAGCTTAGATTGTAAAGCGTGCCGGTTTGGTTCTGCTTGTTTAGGCTCATCGTCGTTGATATTGTATGTTCATTTGGTCAAGTTGTTGTTCCAGCCAGATACTTGCCTGTTCTAATTCTCTGGGCTGGCCTTTTAAACCAAAATCAATCAGTTCACCGCGTTTTTCCGTGCTAGGCAGGCTCGATAAAGCGACTTCTGGAAACTGTGTGACCAGTTGATTCATGGTTTCCAGAATGACACTTTCTGGTACACCGAAAATATCCCAGCGGATGATCTTATCAGGATGATGGTTAACCAGATGTGAATAGCGTGTGTCCAGCACCCATTCGATCATCGGCCAGGCCATGTCGGGGAAACCCGGTACAAAATGATGATGTGCCACCGAGAATCCAGGTACATTGTTGACCGGGTTGGGAATAATGTCTGCAGCTTCGGGTAATTCGCTCATTAAAATACGCTGCGGGTAGGCATCTTTGCCAAACTGCTCTTCAATCAGGTGTTTTGCTTCGGGGTGCTGAATCAGTGCTACACCAGCAGCTTCGGCAGCACAGGCACGGGTCAGGTCATCAGGTGTCGCGCCAATCCCGCCAAAACTGAAAACAAGGTCATCCGTTGCCAGCGTTTGTTTGAAGGTGTTGACCAGCTGATCATGTGTGTCGCCAATGATGCGTACCCAGTTGAGTGACATGCCGCGCGTTTTAAGTAATTCAATCGCTTTTGGCATGTGTTTGTCCGTGCGCGAACCGTCCAGTAATTCGTTGCCTATCAGGATTAAACCAACGTGTTGAGGGTCGTTATCTGTCATTTAAAAATCAGCCCCCTTTATTTTGGCGCGCTGCTGGGTCAATTCATGTTGTTTTTCGATGCTGTTTGCTGACCAGTTTGCACTGGTTTCTGGCCAGCCCTGAGTGTGTTGCTGGATGATGTCAGCTAGCGCACGAATATGTAAAGGCGCATCATTTAAAGCGGGGATGTAGTGATACGCCTCACCGCCGGACTCCATGAAATATGCCCGGTTTTCCATGTCGATTTCTTCCAGTGTTTCCAGGCAATCTGCGGGAAAACCAGGGCTGATAATATCAACACGTTTGATGCCATCTTTTGCCAGCTGTTTGAGTGTGGCATCGGTGTAGGGTTGTAGCCATTCCTGCTTGCCAAAACGCGACTGGAATGTGAGTAGCCACTGGTCATTTTTTAAAGCGAGTGCTTCGGCGAGCAAGCGCCCGGTTTTGTGGCACTGGCAAAAATAAGGATCACCTGCTTCCAGGTTGCGTTTGGGTAAACCATGAAATGACATAATCAGTTTATCACTACGTTGTTCGCCATTTTTATCCAGTTGATGCCAGTGGTCTTTGACGCTTTCTGCCAAGGCATGTATGTAGCCTTCATTATCGTGGTATTGGTTGATAAAGCGCATTTCGGGTATCCAGCGCCAATCTCTTAGGACCTTGCTGATTGCATCATAACTGGTTGCAGTTGTAGTGGATGAATATTGCGGGTAAAGCGGCAATACCAAAATCCTTCGCGCACCTTTTTGCTGTAGCTTGTTAAGGGAGGATTTGATGTCAGGCTCGCCATAGCGCATTGCCAATTCAATGTGGACAGGGCCACGAAAACGGGCTTCCATTTCATTTTGTAACAATGTTGCCTGGCGTTTACCATAGTAAAGTAATGGTGAGCCGGATTTATCTTTATCATCAAACCAGATTTTTTTATAGTTTTCGGCACTGGCTGCAGCGCGTTTAGGCAAAACCAGTCCATGTAAAATAGGTAGCCAGGCGAAGCGTGGAATTTCAACAACGCGAGAATCACCCAGGAACTCGCCCAGGTATTTACGAACGGCAGAGGGGGTAGGCTCTGATGGCGTGCCTAAATTAAGCAGTAAAATACCAGTGCTTTCATTTTTACCATGAAAAAAAGTTTTGTCACCTTGAAATTTTGCCACGTTGTTCTTTATCCCTTTTTAACACAATAGTCGATAACCGGTGGCAGAATAGCACATTTAAGGCTATCTTTTTAAAGCCTGTTGTTT
>CAZPEE010000156.1:0-6024 GCA_964585525.1 uncultured Cocleimonas sp. | reverse complement strand
TGGCGAAAGGTGAACGTTTCAGCATGGCAATCCCGGTATGGGATGCAGGAACTGAAGCCAATACTGAGTCGGCGGGAACCTTGCCGGGGCCTGTGGATGGTGGTGAAGGCTTTAATGCAAGCCGGGCAGGTGATGTTGATTTTGTGGCGATCCACCAGGGTGTTGTGACCCATGCAGATGGACTGGCGACATCGGTACTGGATGAATCACATCGTTTTGATAATCCGGTTGGCTTGATCAGCGTAGAGCGTATTCGTTAAATTTTTAGGGTGTATGGAGAAATAGTGCGATAATCTGCCGGAGGTGAGCCTCAAGGCTGACCTCCGGGTATAACTAACTATGCTAAAATTATCTTCTGATAAAAGAGATGGGAAAAAAGATGCTGATATTGAAAAGCACAGATATTAAAGAAAATGACGTGACCGATTATGATGATTATAAAAACCGTCGTCAGTTTATAAAGTCAGCGGCAGGTATAGGTTTGGCTGCGATGAGTGGTTCGTTAATTCAGCCGGCATCCGCAAAGATGCTGAGAAGTCCCTATTCAACCCATGAAAAGCTGACCGATTATGATGATGTCACCAGCTACAACAATTTTTATGAGTTTGGCACGGGCAAATCTGACCCGAAACGCTATGCGCATACGATGAAGACTTCACCCTGGACGGTTACGGTTGAAGGCCATTGTGAAAAGCCGGGGCACTATAATCTGGAAGACTTATTAAAGCCGCTGACAGAGGAAGAACGCATTTACCGCTTTCGTTGCGTAGAAGGCTGGTCGATGGTGATTCCCTGGATGGGTGTACCCCTGGCTGATCTGATTAAACGCATGAGGCCAACTTCAAAGGCGCGTTTTGTGTACTTTGAAACATTGAGTGACCCAAAACAGATGCGCGGAATAAAACGTCAGATTCTTGACTGGCCCTATCAGGAGGGCTTGCGTATGGATGAGGCAATGAATCCTTTGACTTTGCTGGCGACGGGTCTTTACGGTAAAGACTTGCTTAACCAGAATGGCGCGCCACTCAGGCTGGTTGTGCCGTGGAAATATGGTTTTAAAAGTATTAAAAGTATCGTCAAAATCCGTTTTGTCGAATCACAACCACTGAGTACCTGGCAGAAATCCAGTATGCACGAATATGGTTTTTACTCCAATGTGAACCCGGATGTTCCACACCCACGCTGGAGCCAGCGCAAGGAACGCGTGATCGGTAGCGGTTTCTTTGCCAAAAAGAAAAAGACCCGCTTGTTTAATGGTTATGCAGAGCAGGTTGCATCGCTTTATGCGGGCATGGATTTGGTTAAGAATTTTTAGCCCGGATGTTTCATGAAGGGAATGGACTTTCTGGACAATCTGGCAAAGAAGGTTGGACAAATATCGCGAACACCCTAGCAGCGCTAGGGTTTGAGCGATTTTGTTCAAGATTCAAAGCCAGATTGTTCAGAAAACCATTCAGGTACAAACTGTATTTTTTAAAATTTGTTGTTTTACTCTCAACCCTATGATATTACTATATTATTTTCCAGAAATAACCGCCTTCATGAAATATCCGGGTTGGGTATGCAAGTGACAACCTCTTATTCTCAAACAGATAATAATAAAGCCTTGGGTAAGCCTGCGTTTAACCGTGAGTTCTTTTTTCGCTGGTTACTAAAACCTGCCGTGTTTATCCTGTTGCTGTTGCCGGTCGTGTTTCTGGCATGGGGTGTGGCACAAGATACGCTGGGCGCAAACCCGGTGGAGACTGTGATTCGTGATTTGGGTGAGTGGGGGTTGAGGCTTTTGTTGTTGACGCTACTGGTTTCTCCGCTCAGAAGGTTATTCAATATGCCACGCTTGCTTCGTTTTCGCCGCATGCTGGGGCTTTTTGCGTTCTTTTATGTGTCCTTGCATGTGCTTGCTTATGTGTGGCTGGATCAAGGGCTGGACTGGCAGGAAATCTGGCTGGATATTGTTGATCGTCCCTTCATTACCGTTGGTATGCTTGCCTTTGTACTCTTGATACCTTTGGCACTCACCTCGACAAAAGGCATGATCCGGCGCCTGGGGAAAAACTGGAAACGCTTGCATCGGCTGGTTTATCCCATTGCAATTCTGGCTATTGTTCATTTTTTCTGGATGGTAAAACTGGATATAACCGAACCAGTCATTTACGCTTTTTTGCTTTTCTTTTTGCTGGCAGAAAGGCTTTATCGAAAATATTTATAATTTTTTTTGCTGAATACCAGATTAACCATTCGTCTGATAAGTTTCTATTTTTACTACAATTCGTCGTGAGTTTCTCGACTTGTAAAAGCTAAAAGTGAATAATCTCTCTCGCTTAGTTAATGAACTGTTTCCCCAAAACAGGTCAGATAATAATAATAAAAAAAGAGAAAAAATTTACTATGAAACCACAAACCCCAATTGTGCTCGCTATCGCAACTGTTTTAAGTTTATCTGCGTGTAGCCAGACAAGACATGCCCCCGCATCGTCAAGTAGTTCATCCAAACAATATTATGTTAATGCAACACCACGCGCCCAAGACCCAGCCCCCCAGCGCGTAGTTTATCGTCATACCCGTAGCCAGGATCGCACTGGCTCAAGCTATCGCCGACCTGCACAACGCCCTGTTTACCGCAAACCTGCTCCAAGAAGGGTAGCACCTGCCAGAAGGATAGTGCGTGCGCCATCTGCCAGGCCTTCACAGCACATTGCACATGGCAATCAGGCTCATGTCAACCTGAAAGAGCTTTATTCGATTGGAGACAAAATTTTCCAGAATGAAAGCGGTGGTCGTATTGATCAGCTGGTTCACTGGAACAAGCGCGAAGACTTTGCCTCAATGGGCATTGGCCACTTCACCTGGTATCCGGCCGGTCGCCGTGCGCGTTTTGGTAATACCTTCCCCGGTTTGCTTGATTATATGGTCAAAAATGGTGTTAAGTTGCCGGCATGGGTGCAGCGTGCCCGTTTTGAAGGTGCGCCGTGGCGTACACGCGGTCAGTTGATGCGTGCCAAGAGTGACCCTAAAGTACAGCAGTTTGCACAGCTACTTTATGATACGCGCCATATCCAGGCGCAATATATTATGGAACGTGCCATGCGCGCCATGCCACGTCTGGTTAAGAAAACACCGCCACATTTACGTGAACATGTCGCAAATAACCTGAATGCTGTGGCAAACACACCAGGCGGACGTTATGTGTTGATTGATTACGTTAATTTTAAAGGTGAAGGTTTAAACCGTCATGGTGGTTACAAAGGCCACAATTGGGGGCTGTTACAAGTGCTGGAAGAAATGGAACCTGCTCCGGTTGGCCAACAGGCACTTCATCATTTTGCCGATGCAGCGATGCGTGTTTTGGAACGTCGTGTTCGAAATTCTAATCCCGCCAGAAATGAAAGAAAATGGCTGGCAGGCTGGAGAAACCGAACCAATACGTATCGTTCCCCGATCTAATTCTTTTAATTGGATATAGAATTGAGTGTAGTACGAAAGCCCTGAGTGATCAGGGCTTTTTTTGTGGGCGCATGCGGCTGTTATGGCAGGTTTATTTCAGCACCCTGGCACCATTTGGTGTGCCCAGAATCAAGACATCGGCAGGGCGGCGTGCAAAAATACCGACAGTAACGACGCCGGGTAGTTTGTTAAAATCATCTTCCATCTTGACTGGCTCCATAATCTCAAGTCCGTGGACATCGAGGATAATGTTACCATTGTCTGTAGTGAAGCCTTCACGAAGTTCCGGCTGGCCGCCCATTTTAACGATTTCGCGTGCGATATAGCTGCGAGCCATCGGGATGACTTCAACAGGCAAGGGAAATTTTCCCATGACATCAACCAGTTTGGTTTCATCGGCGATACAGATAAATGTGTCGCTTGCGCCTGCCACGATTTTTTCGCGTGTCAATGCGCCGCCGCCACCTTTGATCAGGTTCAGGTGTTTGTCGGATTCATCTGCGCCGTCCACATAAAGGGAAAGTTGGCCTGCCGTGTTTAAATCCATCACCGGAATACCATGGCCTTTTAAGCGTTCTTCACTGGCGATGGAGCTGGCTACTGTGCCATCAATTTTGTGTTTGACTGTGGCGAGCAGATCAATAAAGTGGTTAGCGGTAGAACCAGTGCCAATGCCAACGACCATGCCCGATTCTACATATTCCAGTGCAGCTTCTGCTGCTGCTATTTTCATCTCGTCTTGTGTCATGAGAAACTCCTGTTATTTTGATGTTGAGCCCGATATTTGATGAAACATCCGGGTTAATAGTGTCATGATACCCAATCAGCGCGTTAATTTCTTGCACCTTTTTGCATTCCCTCGTACAGTTCACGCATGAATGCATATCCACACAATGATATTGTTGAAAAAATACTCACCGCAAGAGTCTATGACGTGGCGGAGGAAACCCCGCTGGAACTGGCAAAGTCGCTGTCAAAGCGTTGTGGAAACCAGGTTTATTTAAAACGTGAAGATTTGCAGCCGGTATTTTCGTTTAAATTACGCGGTGCGTTTAACCGTATGTTTCATCTTTCTGATGAAGAAAAAGCAAAAGGCGTGGTTGCTGCATCTGCTGGTAACCATGCGCAGGGCGTTGCTATATCGGGGCAGAAACTGGGTATAAAAACCACCATTGTGATGCCTAAAATCACCCCCGAAATTAAGGTGAAGGGAGTGCAATCTTACGGTGGAAACGCACTCCTTGTTGGCAATACTTTTGATGATGCCTATGCACATGCGATGGAATTATGCGAAAAACAGGGCATGACGTTTATTCACCCGTTTGATGACCTGGATGTGATTGCCGGGCAGGGCACCATTGGTATGGAGTTATTGCGCCAGCATCCTAACCCGATTGATGCGATTTTTGTTGCCGTGGGCGGCGGCGGCTTGATTGCAGGCATTGCCAGTTATATTAAATACCTTAGCCCGAAAACCAAAATTATTGGTATTGAACACGAAGAAGCGCCCAGCATGTATCAGGCGCTTAAGCAGCACAAGCGTGTTTTGCTGGAGAGTATCGGCACATTTGCGGATGGCGCAGCAACCCGCCAGGTGGGTGAGAAAACACTGGATATTGCGCGTGACCTGGTCGATGAGATGTTGCTGGTCAGCACCGATGAAACCTGTGCCGCAATCAAGGATGTGTTTGAAGATACCCGTACCATGCTGGAACCTGCCGGTGCTTTGGCTATCGCGGGTTTAAAAAAGTATGTCGAAGCACATAACATTAAAGATCAACAGTTGATCGCGCTAAGCAGCGGCGCAAATATTAATTTTGATCGCCTGCGCCACGTTGCCGAACGCGCCGAACTGGGTGAAAAACGTGAGGCCTTGCTGGCGGTTACCATCCCGGAAAAACCGCATAGTTTTAAAACCTTTTGTGAAGCCATTGGTGATCGCGCTATTACCGAATTTAACTACCGTTATGCAGATGCCAAAGAAGCACAGGTTTTTACCGGGGTAAAACTCACCGGTGGTGATGAGGAAAAACAGCAACTGCTCAGTGACCTGCAACAAAAAAATTATAAAGTCCTGGATTTAAGTGACAATGAAGTTGCCAAGGTTCACCTGCGCTTTATGGTGGGCGGCCATGCACACGGTGCTGAAAATGAAGTGCTTTACCGCTTCAGGTTTCCAGAACGTCCGGGTGCTTTGTTGCACTTCTTAAGCGGCATGGGTGGGAACTGGAATATTAGCCTGTTCCATTATCGTAACCATGGTTCCGATTTTGGCCGGGTGCTGGTTGGTATCCAGGTTCCACTTGATGAGCGCCCACAATTTTGCCAGTTTTTGAAGGATTTGGGCTATGAGCATTTTGATGAAACAGAGAACCCTGCCTATCAAAGTTTTTTAAGATAATGTTGTCTGTTCTTTTTTTATGTGGTTTTTTCTGAATTTGGGTAGATTAAACTTGCTGCAATCCAAATGATTGTATATTATTACGCGCCTTTCGACCCTTGGCTAAAAATTTAGCGCATATTTATTAGCGCATAATGATTAGGGCATAAAACAGTACAGAATTTCGGAGATAGACAGTC
>CAZPEE010000155.1:0-6063 GCA_964585525.1 uncultured Cocleimonas sp. | reverse complement strand
GCGCTCCATCTCTGGAGCGCCAACCGCTAGGAGGGTATGAATCACCTGTTCCCAATACTTTCTATACCCATAAAAAGCATTGCATCGAACAGGCTGTATTAGTATATCGGCAAATACTCAAATAACAAGTATTTTTTTAACAAATGTTAAATTATCGCTGATAATAACCATTCTGGTAATGTCTTGGGTATTGTGGACGATAACCGTTGCCATAACCATTTGGCTGACGATAACGAGGTTTTTGAAGATCACGCTGGCTTCCCACAACGGCACCTGCCGCTCCGCCTACTACCGCACCAATGGCTGCACGGCTATCATGATGATTCGCTGTGGATTTGCCAATGGCAGCACCAGCTAAGGCGCCAATCATTGCACCATTTCCTGCATTGCTGGAGCATGCAGTTAAACCCATTAATGTGAAAGACATTACACTGGCCAAAAAGCTTGCGCGTGTTATTTTTTTAACGGTTAGTTTCATGGTGAACTCCTGTAGATTATGGGTATTTCAAATACTATACGTTTGGGCTTCTCATCTGGATTATAGTTCATTAACTTTGCTCTGCGGATAAATAACCAACAATATTACTGTGATATATATCATCCTCACACAAAATCAGTTAGGTTTACACACCTTAACTATGGCAAAATAACGCATTTTCCAAACCCAAAACCAAGTAATCCACATCCGTTTATGAGCGAATACCTACTTATCATTGTTGGCACCGTCTGGGTCAATAATATTGTGCTCTCCCAGTTCCTCGGTTTATGCCCCTTTATGGGTGTTTCACGCAAGCTGGAAACGGCGATGGGCATGGGTTTGGCGACGACTTTTGTACTTACACTGTCATCCATTAGCAGTTATCTTGTGTATGAATACCTGCTTGCTCCCTTTGGGCTTGAGTACCTGCGCACGATTAGTTTTATCCTGGTGATTGCGGCGATTGTGGGCTTTACTGAATTGGTGATCCATAAAACCAGCCCTTTGCTACACAATGTATTGGGGATTTACCTGCCACTGATTACCACTAACTGCGCTGTCCTGGGTGTTGCGCTATTAAACACGCAAAAATCACACGGTTTTATTGATTCAGCCCTGTACGGTTTTGGTTCTGCGATTGGTTTTACGCTGGTTTTAGTCCTGTTTGCCGCCATGCGGGAACGCCTCCGCGCAGCCGATGTGCCGGAAACCTTCAAAGGCAGCGCCATTGCCATGATCACGGCTGGCTTGATGGCATTGGCATTCATGGGTTTTAGCGGATTAATCAAAACGTCGTGACATCCATTATTGCAGCAATTCTGATTCTGGTTGGACTGGCCATTTTCTTTGGCCTGGTGCTTGGTTATGCCTCGGTGAAATTCAAGGTTGAAGGCAACCCACTGGTTGACCAGATAGACAGCTTGCTGCCACAAACACAGTGTGGACAATGCAGTTACCCTGGCTGCAAACCTTATGCCGAGGCGATTGCAAAGGGCGAAGCACCCATTAATAAATGCCCGCCAGGTGGAGAAAGCACCATGCACGCGCTGGCTGATCTACTTGATGTCGAACCGTTAGAGCTGGATGAAGAAGCCGCTGAACAATCCGATGTACCCGAAGTTGCCTTTATTATCGAGAAAGACTGCATTGGCTGCACTTTATGCATTCAGGCTTGCCCGGTGGATGCAATAGTGGGAGCGGCAAAACACATGCACACCGTGATCGAGTCTGAATGTACCGGATGTGAACTGTGCCTGCCACCCTGCCCGGTTGATTGCATTATCATGAAACCTGTCAAGACCACGGTGGATAACTGGAAATGGCAACAGCCTGAAAAAATCGAACGCGGCTACCCGCATTTGCTGATGCCCGTTACGCCTGAACCGGCCGATGAGCATCCTCAAAAAGAGGACGCAGCATGAGTACCGTTAAGCGCAAACTGTGGTCAATCCACGGTGGCGTACACCCGCCTTTCCATAAGGATGAATCGACCTCACTACCGATTAAAGATGCTGGCTTACCGCCACAGCTTGTCGTTTCATTGCACCAGCATACTGGCGCTGCAGCCGAGCCAGTGGTTAAGGCAGGCGACAAAGTGAGCAAGGGACAAATCATTGCCACTGCGGTACACCAACGCATTAGCGCCAATATACATGCCCCTACCTCTGGCATCGTCAGCGCCATAGAAGAACGCACCTTGCCACACCCTTCACACCTTGCTGACCAGTGCATTGTTATCACGCCGGATGGTAAGGAAACATGGGTAACAGACAGCAGTAAAGGCAAACTGCAAGCGATGCCTGACTTTACCCAGGTTGATACAGAAACACTGCTTTCACAGGTTCAACAGGCCGGTATCGTGGGACTCGGTGGTGCGGTTTTTCCAACGGCGGTAAAAATATCCGGCGCAAAACACAACACTATCGACACATTTATCATTAACGGCGCAGAATGTGAACCCTACATCACATGCGACGACATGCTGATGCGCGAGCGCAGCACCGAGATTATCGAGGGCATCCGCATCATCCAGCATATGGTTAAACCAGCTAAGTGCCTGATTGGTATTGAGGACAACAAGCCCGAAGCGATTCAAGCAATGACCCAGGCTTGCAAAGATGATCCCGATATCGAGGTGGTCGGCATACCCACCATTTATCCCAGTGGTGACATCAAACAACTGACAAAAATACTGACGGGCATTGAAATACCTGCGGGTACACGCTCTGTAAACTCCGGCATTTTAGGTCAAAATGTCGGCACGGTTTACAGTATTTACCAAGCCGTTGTTGAAGGAATACCGTCAATTTCACGCATCACAACCGTTACCGGAAACGGCGTTATCCAGCCACAAAACCTGGAAGCCTTAATCGGCACACCTTTTTCATGGCTTGCAAAACAGGCAGGCGGCCTAACCAAAATGGCAGACCATCTGATCATGGGTGGGCCAATGATGGGCTTTGCCATAAACGATGACCAGATCCCAATGGTCAAGGCGACAAATTGTGCGCTATTTATCTCATCGACACAGTTACGTGAAGCCAACTCAGCCTTTTCCAACCAGCCGACGATGCCCTGCATCCGTTGCGGAAAATGCATGGATGCCTGCCCGGTCAACCTGTTACCACAACAAATGTACTGGCACATCCGCGCCAAGGATTTCGACAAGGCGCAAGCGCACCACCTGAAAGACTGTATCGAATGTGGCTGTTGCAGCTATGTTTGCCCCAGCCATATACCGCTGGTAGATTATTACCGCTTTGCCAAGGGTGAAATCCGCGATCAACAAGAGGCACAGAAAAAAGCCGACCAGGCACGTCAACGCCACGAATTTTTATTATTTAGAAAAGAGCGTGACAAACGCGAACGTGCAGAAAAACGCGCCGCACACAAAGCCGCCATGCAAAACAAAAAAGAAGCCGCAGCAAAAGCCAGGGCGGCCGGTGAAAGCACCGCCAAATCAGATGCAAAGGATGATGCTAAAGCCGATGCCATCAAGGCAGCCGTAGCGCGCGCCAAAGCTAAAAAACAGGCAAGGGCTAAACAAGCCGGGCAAAACGAAGAACAAACAGGCAGGAAAAAAGATGAAGTTTAAAACCGACACCTCGCCTTTCTTTTCCAGCCCCAACAATGTCAACAAGGTCATGCTGCAAGTGCTGCTGGCGCTCATCCCCGGCACGCTGGTGATGATTTACTTTTTTGGCTGGGGCATCCTGTTTAATATTATCCTGTCGATACTTTATGCGGTAGGCTTTGAAGCATTGGCACTTTTGTTGCGCAAACGACCCATCACGCCTTTCATTAGCGATTTAAGCGCCATCGTAACCGGCTGGTTATTTGCGCTGACCCTGCCACCCCTGATGCCCTGGTATATTATCTTTGTGGGTGTATTCTTTGCCATTATTATTGCCAAGCATTTATTCGGCGGGCTGGGTTATAACCCGTTCAACCCGGCGATGGTGGGCTTTGCTGTGCTGATTATCTCTTACCCGTTTGAGATGACACAGTGGATTCAAGCCGAAACATTTACCCATCAAACCTACGGTTTCATCGACAGCCTGAAAATGGTATTGAGTGCCAACCATACGCCAGACTGGGATGCCATCACACAGGCAACCCCGCTGGATGAGGTCAAAACCGGCCTGCGCGCAGGCTCACACTATGCAGATATCATCAAACAATCACCTTATTTAAACAGTTCATTGCAAAATAGCTGGTTATGGAGCAGCCTTGCCTATGTACTGGGCGGCTTCTGGCTTTTGTATAAAAAAGTGATCCACTGGCAAATCCCGGTGGCACTGCTGGCTACCTTGTTTGCCATTTCAGGTGCGTTTTATCTTTATGATGGCAATGCATATGGTTCGCCTTTACTGCATTTGTTTAGTGGCGCAACCATGCTCGGTGCATTCTTTATCGCGACCGACCCGGTATCCGCCAGCACCACGCCGATGGGAAAACTGTTTTATGCCGCCAGTATCGGCTTTTTTATCTATGTCATCCGCACCTGGGGAAATTACCCGGATGCGATTGCATTTTCAGTGCTTATCATGAATATGGCGGTTCCCATGATAGATTACTTTACCCAGCCAAGGGTGCTGGGTTACAAGCCGGGTAATCGACAATGAAACAGCATTTTGAAGCGATGAAAAAAGCAGGCTTGTCGCTGGCATTTTTCGCCTTTATCAGTGTCCTGTTTGTGGCAATAACGGATCAGCTCACCCATGACAAGATCATCGAAAACCAGCGTTTATTTTTATTAAATGCCTTGAACCAGGTTGTACCTGCCAATCAATACGATAACGACCTGATTAACAGTAAAATGATGCTGAGCGCCAAAAAAACAGGATTCCAGCGGGATATTCCGGTTTATTTTGCCACCCAGAAAGGCAAACTGGTGACAGCAATTTTTGAACAAACCACACTGCAGGGTTACGGCGGTGCGATCAAGTTATTAATCGGCATTAACGCGGGAAAGCCAGCAAGTATCGCAGGCGTGCGCGTGATTCAACATAGTGAAACACCCGGTCTTGGCGACCGCATGGAAATCGGCAAAAGCAACTGGGTGCTCTCCTTTAATGGCAAATCAATCGGCCATCCGCCCATCCCTGGATGGTATGTCAAAAAAGATGGCGGCGATTTCGACCAGTTTACCGGCGCAACCATTACGCCCCGTGCTATAGTCAATAGCGTTCGCAGTACCCTGCTCTACGCACAGGATAATTTGCAAAACATATTCAAAGAACACGAAAAAACCAATAATACGGTGGAAAAACATGGCTGATACCGCACTGGATGATATAAGCATTGATGCACCCACGACAAACACGGAAGGTGGCACCTGTAGTACAAGCGATTGCAAAAAAATCGTGCTGGATGGACTTTGGCATAATAACCCCGGCCTGGTACAACTACTGGGGCTTTGCCCGCTGCTTGCCGTAACCGGCAACTTTATCAACGGGCTGGGGCTGGGTATCGCAACCATTATCACACTCACAGTATCCAACACGCTGATTTCATTCACCCGTCACTGGGTACGCAAGGAAATCCGCATTCCGTATTATGTGCTGGTCATCGCGTCCATCGTCACCATCATCGACCTTGGCATGTACGCCATCACCCCGCAACTGCATCACATTTTAGGTATTTTCATTCCGCTAATCGTCACCAACTGCGTCATCATTGGCCGCGCCGAGGCTTTTGCTTCCAAAAATAAAATGACACGCGCTGCACTGGATGGCTTTATGATGGGCCTGGGCTTCACACTGGTACTCATTACACTGGGCAGCCTGCGCGAGTTAATCGGTAATGGCACACTCTTTTCTGAAAGCACTGTGATGTTTGGTGAGATCGCCAAAAACTGGCATATTGACCTGTTTGGTGAACATTACAAAGGTTTGTTGCTCGCCATCCTGCCACCCGGTGCCTTTATCGGCATGGGCTTTTTGATCGCCGCCAAAAATATTATCGACCGTAAAATCGAAACCGTGAAAAAAACCAAAGAAGGTTTTTAGCCCGAGCAGGTATCATCGTATTGAAACGTTTCCTGACCAATATCATGATCCTGCTGACGGGATTATTGTTTGTGA
>CAZPEE010000154.1:4453-6106 GCA_964585525.1 uncultured Cocleimonas sp. | reverse complement strand
ATGCAAGCCAGTTTTAGCCAGCCGAGTGGTTTAAGTTTTCTGGGTGACAAACTATATGTCGCAGATGCGGAAGATTCTGCGGTTAGGACAATTGACCTTAATAAACACCGCGTAAAAACACTGGTTGGTTCCGGACTGTTTGATTTTGGGGATAAGGATGGCACATTAACAAAAGCAAAATTACAGCATGTATTAGGTGTCGCGGCTATAGATGATAAGCTTATTTATATTGCCGACACCTATAATCATAAACTGAAGTTGCTTGACCTTAAAAAACACATAGTCAGTAGCGTAGCAGGTACGGGAAAACCGGGTAAAGGTGCTGGCAAGGCACGTTCGGCTGGTTTGAATGAGCCAGGCGGAATCGCTGTCTTGAATGGTAAAATCTTGATTGCCGACACTAATAACAACCGGATTATGCAGTACGATCCGGGACAGAAACTACTCACACACTGGAAACTGCTTTTGCCTTAGTATCAGTAACAATTTTTTATACATTTGTCATATTACTGTCATATTCGCATTTTAAAATACTCTCATCTTAATCAAACAGAGAGAGAAAAAATGAAACCAATTCGTTTAAGTGTTATTGCATTAGGTATAACTGCTGCACTGGCAACATCACTGACAACCGCCTCAGCGGCTTCACGCGATTATATTGATATTGTCGGTTCTTCAACCGTTTATCCTTTCGCAACGGTTGTTGCAGAAACCTATGGTAAAAAGACGGGCAATAAAACCCCCAAGATTGAATCAACCGGTTCTGGCGGTGGCATGAAATTGTTTTGTGCGGGTGTGGGTATTGATACACCTGATATTACCAATGCGTCGCGTCGCATCAAGCAAAGTGAATATGATAAGTGTCAAAAAAATGGTGTTAAGGAGATTGTAGAGGTACAGATCGGTTTTGATGGTATCGCAATTGCCAATGCCAAATCCGCACCTGTATTTAAACTGACCAAAAAGGATTTATTTTTGGCGCTGGCAAAAGAAGTACCCGGTAAGGAACCAGGCAAGCTAATCGCAAATCCTAATAAAACTTGGAAAGATGTAGACCCGGCACTGCCAGCAACTAAGATTGAGGTGCTAGGACCACCGCCAACCTCAGGAACACGTGATGCATTTGATGAGCTTGCGCTGGAAGGTGGCTGTAAGACCTTTGACTGGATTGAGAAAATCGAGGCTGATGCCAAAAAGGCAAAAAAAGCTGGCGATAAAGGCAAGGCGAGTGAATTGAAACATAAATTTAAAGCTATTTGCCAGACCATACGTGAAGATGGTGCCTATATTGAAGCAGGTGAAAATGACAACCTGATTGTTGAAAAACTTACCAAGAACCCGGATGCGCTCGGTGTTTTTGGCTTTAGTTTCCTGGATCAAAACTCTGACAAGATTAAGGGCGCATCGGTTGATGGTGTAAAGGTTAGTTTTGATACGGTAGCCGATGGTTCCTATCCGGTATCACGCCCCTTGTTTTTCTATGTCAAGAAAGCGCATGTTGGCAAGGTTCCAGGCATTAAGCAATATATTGCTGAATTTACCAGTGAAGAAGCCTGGGGTGATGATGGTTACTTGACTGATAAAGGCTTGATTCCGCTTTCTAAAGAAAAACGTCAGGAAATGGGTAAAGTTGCGAGGAACCTTGTTCCACTT
>CAZPEE010000154.1:0-4353 GCA_964585525.1 uncultured Cocleimonas sp. | reverse complement strand
ATTGATGTCGCACTGGTTGTTTTAATTGGAGAATTGATAGGTTTTTGGTATCGAAAAATTGTTGTTACTGAAATCATGCTGGGTATTTCAGTAATCGCTTTATTGGTAATATTACGTATTGTCACATCTAAATATTCCCCTGATTGCAGTGAAGGTTAATCCATGTCCGTAAACGTTATTCTATTAACACTTTTAGCGCTATTATTATTTGGCTACTTTATCGGCAAGGCACGTTCATTAAAGGTAGCAACACAGAGCGCGAATGGTCGCAATAATTTACATTCCCGGCCACATTATTACGGTTATATGGTGGTGTTGTGGGCAGGTATCCCATCCTTGCTAATACTGTTACTTTGGACAGGCTTTGATTCCAGTATTGTAACCTCGATGACGATTTCAGAATTACCCGCTGATATTCAATCCATGTCTGACGACCATCGTAGCCTGTATCTGAATGAAGTTAAAAACCTGGCACTGTCAGGCAAGTTTGACGCCGCATCTACCGACCCAAAACAT
Source organism: uncultured Cocleimonas sp. (assembly GCA_964585525.1). Taxonomy (GTDB): domain Bacteria; phylum Pseudomonadota; class Gammaproteobacteria; order Thiotrichales; family Thiotrichaceae; genus Cocleimonas. Next base: position 3,837 of record CAZPEE010000154.1, on the reverse strand, counting down.
ATCGCTGCAGCGCATTATATGCGTTTGGAAAAAATCAGCCTGATGGCTAAAACCGTGGTCGTTTTTGCACTTGCCATTCTGGGTATGCTGCTTGCCTTGCGCTATGTTAAGCCAGAGTTTCGCGCCAGGAACCAGGTCGAAAAAATTATCCGCTGGATTATGATAGCCTGCGCCTCCATTGCGATATTTACCACCGTGGGTATCGTTTTATCGGTACTGTTTGAAGCCTTGCAATTCTTTAAGAGTATACCGCTGACTGAATTCCTGTTTGGTACACACTGGAACCCGCAAACCGCGATCCGTGCTGACCAGGTGGGTGGTTCAGGCAGCTTTGGCGCCATTCCGTTGTTTACCGGAACCTTGCTGATTTCTGCCATCGCATTACTTATTGCCGTGCCTGTTGGCTTGATGACGGCGATTTATTTATCCGAATATGCCAGCCGTTCATTTCGCGCCTTTGCCAAACCGGTACTGGAAATACTCGCCGGTATTCCAACCGTGGTTTATGGTTTTTTTGCGGCATTAACCGTTGCACCTTTTATACGCCAGACCGGAGAAGCGATAGGCTTGCATCCATCTTCTGAAAGCGCCCTGGCAGCCGGTATTGTGATGGGTATTATGATTATTCCCTTTATATCGTCGCTTTCGGATGATGTGATTTCGGCTGTGCCCCAGGCGATGCGTGATGGCGCCTATGGCATGGGCGCAACGCGTTCTGAAACGATCAAGCAGGTGGTGATTCCTGCTGCTTTGCCGGGGATTGTTGGCGGCGTATTGCTGGCGGCTTCACGCGCCATTGGCGAGACCATGATTGTGGTGATGGCAGCAGGTCTGGCAGCGAACCTTACCGCAAACCCACTGGAGGCGGTGACAACGGTCACGGTGCAAATCGTCACCTTGCTGACGGGTGACCAGGAGTTTGACAGCCCTAAAACACTGGCGGCATTTGCACTGGGCCTGGGCTTGTTCCTTGTTACCCTGGTTCTGAATATCATCTCATTGCATGTGGTACGCAAGTACCGTGAGCAATATGAATAGGAGCATATTGTGAGTAAACATACAGGCTATAGTAATACGGATAAAATCCGTGCAGGCCTTAAAAAACGCTATGCAAAAGAGAAGCGGTTTAAGCTTTATGGTTTGATGTCAATCATGTTGAGTTTCCTTTTTTTATTGGTGATGCTGGTCAATATAGTCAGTCAGGGCTTACCCGCTTTCCAGCAAACCTATGTAAAACTGGATGTCAATATTGACCCACAAGTGCTGGGTGTCAGCAATGATGCAAGCCGCGAACAACTGTTTAAGGCAAACTATGCAACATTAATAAAAAATACGCTAAAAGAGATGTTTCCCGGTGTTAAAGGGCGCAAACAGAAACGTGCTTTAAAACAACTGGTAAGTAAATCTGCTGCCTATGAATTAAGGGACAAGGTTATCGAAAACCCCACATTAATCGGCACCAAACAGTCGTTCTGGTTTCTCGCAAAAGACGATGTGGATGTCTTTATGAAGGGTAAAATAGACCGTAATTTACCGCAAACGGAGAGGCGCATTAAAGATTTCCAACTCAAATGGATTGACAAATTACTTGCCGAGCATCGACTGGAAAAACGATTTAATACGACATTTTTTACCGCAGGTGATTCGCGTGAGCCGGAGCAGGCAGGTATCCGTGGCGCACTGGTCGGTTCCTTGCTCACGATGCTGGTCACCATGGCACTGTCTTTTCCGATTGGTGTATTGGCAGCAGTCTACCTCGAGGAGTTTGCACCACAAAACAACCGCTGGGTAGATATCATCGAAATCAACATTAACAACCTTGCGGCGGTGCCGTCCATTGTGTTTGGCTTGCTGGGGCTTGCTGTATTTATTGGTTTTTTCGGTGTGCCGCGTTCTGCTCCGCTGGTGGGTGGTTTGGTGTTGACTTTGATGACCTTGCCAACCATTATTATCGCCAGCCGTGCTGCCATTAAATCGGTGCCGCCGTCGATTCGTGAAGCCGCCCTGGGTCTGGGTGCATCCAAGGTGCAAACCACCTTTGGCCATGTAGTTCCGCTTGCCATGCCGGGGATTTTGACCGGCACGATTATTGGTATGGCGCAGGCACTGGGCGAAACTGCCCCACTATTAATGATCGGCATGGTGGCGTTTGTGGCGGATATTCCGCACAGTATTTTTGATCCATCCACGGTCATGCCGGTACAAATCTATCTCTGGTCGGATAGCCCGGAGCGTGCCTTCACGGAACGTACATCGGCCGCCATCATGGTGCTACTTGCTTTTTTGGTCGTGATGAATTTTATCGCGGTTTTATTGCGTAAAAAGTTTGAAAGGAAATGGTAATGGTTATGACAGGTCAACCACAGGCACAACCGAGGAATATGGACGATGTCCATAAGAACGAAGAGTTTGATATTGAAATCAATGGCACGGTGGGTAAACCCTTTGTGGATAATCCCAAAATGAGTTCCCGCAACTGTGATGTGTTTTACGGCGACAAACAGGCGATTTTTGATGTCAATGTCGACATTGCCAACCATGAAATATTGGCCATGATTGGCCCCTCTGGTTGTGGTAAATCAACCTACCTGCGCGTTTTAAACCGCATGAATGATACTATTCCGATTTGTCGTGTCTTGGGTGAGCACACCCTTGATGGTGAGGATATTTATGGCAAGGATCAAGACCCGGTATTGTTAAGGGCGCGGGTGGGTATGGTATTCCAGAAACCGAATCCCTTTCCCAAGTCGATTTACGATAATGTTGCCTATGGTGCAAAGTTGCATGGTTTGGCGCGTACCCGTTCGGAACTGGATGACCTGGTTGAAAAAAGCCTCACACGCGCCGGTCTCTGGAAAGAAGTCAAAGACGATTTGCATAAACCCGGCACAGGATTATCCGGTGGGCAGCAGCAACGTTTGTGTATTGCGCGCACCATTGCGGTAGACCCGGAAGTGATTTTAATGGATGAGCCAACCTCGGCGCTTGACCCGATTGCAACGGCATTGATTGAGGAGCTTATGATAGAGCTTAGCGGTAAATACACGATTGCTATTGTGACCCACTCAATGCAACAGGCAGCACGTGTCTCTAATCGGACAGCGTACTTCCACCTGGGTAAATTGGTGGAAGTGAATGAGACCGATAAGGTGTTTACCAACCCGGAACACCAATTAACCGAAAATTATATTACAGGGCGATTCGGCTAACCGACAACAGGTAAATAATGATGATGGAACTTGGACAACATATCTCGCAACGCTATAACCACGAGCTAGAGGATATACGCAGCAAGGTACTAAAAATGGGCGGGCTGGTTGAGGAACAATCGGTCAATGCGCTTAAATCCCTGCTGGAATACGATAAGGAGCTGGCAAAGCAGGTAGCTAAGTCGGACGATAAAATCAATACCATGGAAGTGGATATCGACGAAGAGTGTACCCGCGTGATTGCACGCCGACAGCCAGCTGCAACCGATTTACGGCTGATTATCGCGGTGGTTAAAGTGATTACCGATTTGGAAAGAATCGGCGATGAGGCAGTAAAAATCGCCAGCTACTCCAAAAAACTGGCTAAAAAGCCTGCTGTGAATGGTATGCACTCCGAGCTTTCCCATTTGACTAAACTGGTGCTGGGTATTTTGCATGATGCGCTGGATGCTTTTGCCCGCCTGGATGCAGACCAGGCAATCCGCATACTGGAAGAAGATAATGAAATCAACCGTGAGCTGGATAATCTGTCGCGCCTGCTGATTACATATATGATGGAAGATACCCGCAATATCAAAAGTGCACTGCGGATCAACTGGTGTGCCCGTTCGATTGAACGCATCGGTGC
>CAZPEE010000153.1:0-6145 GCA_964585525.1 uncultured Cocleimonas sp. | reverse complement strand
TTGTCCAACCTTCTTTGCCAGATTTTCCAGAAAAACCATTCCCTTCATGAAACATTCGGGCTAACCTCCCTAAGCGTTGCATCATCCTTTTCATAATCATACTCCAAATACTATGACAATCCGTTGCATTACTTTTGACCTCGATGACACCTTGTGGGAATGCCATCCGGTTATCCAGCGCGCCGAACAAAAATTCTACCGCTGGCTGGAATCATATTACCCAAAGATTAGTCGAAAATATAGCGATGCACAGTTGATTGAACACCGTATTGCGTTTATGCAGGCCAATCAGGACAATAAACATGACTTGACCTGGTTACGCAAACGCTGGATAAAAAAATTAGCCGATGAAGTTGGCTACGATGATGCTCTCGTAGAGCCCGGTTTTGAGGTGTTCTGGTTAGCCAGGAATGAAGTCACGCTGTTTGATGGAGCACTTGAAATACTCGAATCATTATCCCGGCATTATTCTTTGGGGGTTATCAGTAATGGCAACGCCGATGTACACCACATCGGCATCGGTCATTTATTTGATTTTGTTTTATCGTCGGAAAAGGCAGGCGTCAGCAAACCTGACAAAGACATTTTCCACCAGGCGCTGGCTTTAGCATCCCATTCTCCCCATGAGTCCGTATATGTTGGGGATGACCCGGTGCGCGACATTAATGGCGCACACAATGCTGGCATGAAGGCTATTTGGTATAATCCGAAACTAACACCCTGGCCAGGCGGCAAAACGCCGGATGCAGTGATTCGCTCATTGGCAGAGCTTGAAGACAAAATAGAGAAAATATGAGATAATGTATTGATACTAAAAAATAATAAGGAACAGGGGAAAACTTAAATGCAGCATAGCTTACTCAGCGACACCTCGCAGCGTAGCCGCGATGAATGGATTTCACGCTTATGGATTTCCGGTCAGGATGATGACCATGCCATGGTTGTGCATGCGGTTGATTTAATGCTGGATACACGTGCCATTGACCGCGACCCTCATATACCTCTGAGCCTTGATGTTGCCGACATCCTCTGTAACCTGCAAGTCGACCAGGTGACACTGATTGCAACCGTATTAAGCGATGTGCGCCTTGGTGATGTCTATTCGCTGGAAACAATTGCTGAAGAGTTCAGTAGCACAATCGCATTGCTGGTTAAAAATATGCGCTGGCTACATAATTTCAAAGCACCTACCGGCAATGAAACCCCGATTCCTGAACAGGCAGAACGCTTGCGTCGCATGTTGTTGGCGATGGTTGATGATGTGCGTGCGGTACTCATGCACCTTGCATGGCGCTTGCAATATTTGCGCTTGTTGAACCATGCCGACTTGCACGAACGTCGTGCCATTGCCGCAGAAACCATGGATATTTTTGCACCACTGGCAAATCGCCTGGGTGTCAGCCAACTCAAGTGGGAAATGGAAGACCTGGCGTTTCGCTACCTTGAGCCAATCGCTTACAAACAAATTGCAAAGTCACTTGATTCCAAACGACTGGAACGTGAAGCCTACGTTGAAAACTTTACCCAGGAGCTCAATGCCCTGTTAAAAGATGCCGGCCTTAATGCTGAAGTGTATGGGCGACCCAAACATATCTACAGCATCTGGAAAAAGATGCAACGCAAACAACTGTCGATTGACCAGCTTTATGATCTGCGTGCGGTACGCGTGATCGTCCACGATGTACGTGAATGCTATACCTCGCTTGGCATCATCCACGAAAAATGGAAACATGTGCCTGCCGAACTGGATGACTATATTGCCAACCGTAAACCCAACGGTTATCAATCGTTACACACTGTCGTCATTGGCCCCAAAGGCCGTTACGTTGAAATCCAGATTCGCACTGAAGATATGCACGTATTTGCCGAGCTCGGTGTGGCAGCTCACTGGCGCTACAAAGAAGGTGGATCACAGGATGCAGCTATGGAGCGCGTGGTCGGCTCTTTGCGTCAACTGCTGGATAGCGATGAAAATGATAGCGAATTACTGGAAGATTTTCGCGCCGAGATATTCCCTGATCGCGTTTTTGTATTAACGCCACAGGGTGACATCCTTGATTTATCCAAAGGTTCTACGCCACTGGATTTTGCCTACACCATCCATACCAGTGTAGGCCACCGTTGTACCGGCGCCAAAGTGAATGGCGTGATTGTGCCGCTAGACCATAAACTACGCAATGGTGACCAGGTTGAGATCATTACCCAAAAAAGCGAGCAACCCAGACGCAAATGGCTTAACCCGGCGCTCGGTTATATCGGCTCATCCAGCTCTCGCAGCAAGATTCGTCACTGGTTCCGCCAGCAAGACCATGGGCAAAACCTGATTGACGGTAAAGAAATTATTGAACAGGAAAAACATCGGCTTAACCTTAAAGATATTGAACTGAAACCACTGCTAAAACGCTTCCACCAACAAACCGAAAAGGCATTTTTAATTGCCCTCGGCAGGGGAGATATTAGCATTGCGCAACTGACTGATGCCCTGGACCTTCCCAAAAAAGAAGAAATAAAATTTCGCAAAATCAATCTTGAAGATAAACATGATGACCGTGGCATCAAAATACAGGGAGTCAGCAATTTACTGGTTGAAATAGCCAACTGCTGCAAACCAGTTCCTGGCGATAACATTATTGGCTATATTACTGTCGGTCGGGGTATCACCATCCATCGTAGTGATTGCCCCAATATTGACAAGAATAATCTTGGCCCGGAGAAATCGCTACGCCTCGCAGAAGCAAGCTGGGGTACGGAAACAACAGCCTACACGGTCGATATCCAGGTCACAGGTTTTAACCAGCCGGGTTTAATCAGTGATGTTGCTTCTGTTTTGGCAAAAGAACAAATCAACGTGGTTGATATGAGCACCTCACGCGGCAAAACAGACCTGATCTCAATGCTCTACATTGCCATTCAAATTGAAAACACGGTGCAGTTAATTGATGTTCTGGAAAAAATAGCGCAACTACCCAATGTCATGGATGCCAAGAGAATTTAGCCAAAATATTTCATAAAGCTGGCTTTTCAGACACACTCCCGTGCAATGTCAGCTGTGGGAACGGGATATCCCAGCCATTCTCGGTACACGCATCCACACACCAGCGTTGTATGGAGCGGCGCAGGCGCGTATAAATATCAGCGACACTGCCTTTAAAATCAGCGATCACAACCAGATTCAGTGAAGAATCTGCGGCTGTTTCAAATTCCACACGTATACTTTGCACCGCGTCTTTATATCCTTCATTGATCGCACGTTGCATGATGAAATTTTGCAAGGTTTCCACAATACTATTAGTGCTCTCTTTTTGATGCGCATAGCTAATGCCAATCGTTTCCTTGATACGGAAACTTTTTGACAGGTTCTTTGGCGAAAGTGATAAAAAATCGCTCATCGTATAAGTGTAAACCGCACCACCACGCTGGATAAGTTGTATCAGCTCGATTGAAATACCAATAATCTTTCCACGAACGCCATCTTTTAAATGCACCCAGTCACCTTTCTTACAGGGAAACCACGGTTCGCCCTGTGCAACCGGCCGGGATCGCAAATCAACCAGATCATTAATTTCCACACGCTGGCTAAGTTCTGCAACAGGGTTTTCCAGGATGGAATAAATGTTAATGTGTTTAACGCGCCAGGGAATATCATCCAGCATCAAGCGTTCTCCTTCACGCACCGCGCCAACATTCAGGAAAATTTTGAGTTGCTCCCAGTAACGTGGAACTGCACGACGCAAAGTAAATACCAGGCCAATCAAAAACAGCAAGCCAAGGCTGAACAACACCCAATCTTCTTCCAGATAAAAAACAACCATCGGCCCGATGATGGCAAAGATAAAGGTAAACAGGCGATGCAATAAGTCAATCAGGCGTAACTGTACGCTGCGGTGTTCGGCACGATAGCCCTTGAGTGTACGGGTCAGTATTTTTTGCGCCAGTTTGGATATCAGCAGAACCAGGATAATGGCAAACAATGCCTGGATTAATGTCCAGAGGCGGCGCTGGAAAAAGTCTTTAAAATAGCTCTCGGATTTTTTCGCAAATGATACCTGCTGCGCTTCCAGTTTTGCCAGTTGTAGTTCTTTAGCCTGCAATTCGCTTTGTATAAAAACCAGTTGCTTCGACCAGTTTTTATTCATCTTGATCAAAGCCTGTTTTATTTTTTTATTCTTATTCTGACGATTCAATGCGGCAATATTTTTAAGTGCTTTCTTGGCAATAGGTTCGCGCTGTTTGAAATAGGTAATTTTTTCACGAAGTTGAGATTTTAAGCGAACATCACTGGTCGCATGCTTCATTTCTTTTAAAGCGGGTTCCAGCAGGGAAAACAATTCTTTTTGCAGGTTGAACGGCTCTTCTTTATTCACCCTGAGCAAGTTTAAATCAGTATCAGCAGCAATATTTTCCAGGTTAATCGTGGTGCCTTTTAGCTTCTGTTGCACCTTTTCGATTTGAGCCTTGATCTCTTTTTTTTCAGATTCGGACTGTGCAGTTTTAAGCTGTTTACCTAAAGATTTTACTTCTTTACGAAGTTGATCTTCGATTTCCACATAGGTAAGCAGTGTATTTAACGTCTCGTTAGTCAGTTGTTTTTTTTGCTCTACCTCGGAAACAATGTTTTGCGAAATATCCTGCTGGGCATTTTCAGCAAAGGAGTAAACAGGAAATAAGGCAGCAAACACAAGCATCCAGCGACTTAACCAGAATATTTCATGAAGGCGGTTAGTTGTTATTTTACTCATCGGATTATTCTAACATTGATGCTGCCCAAATATCTCATGATGCATTCAGGTTAAGCTCCTGCAAAGCACTCAATAATAAGTCCACATCTTTTTCAGTATGTGCAGCGGATAACGTAATACGCAAACGCGCCGTCCCTTCTGGAACAGTTGGGGGTCGAATCGCGACAACCAGAATACCCTTTTGTTTAAGTTGCTCGCTGATTTTTAAGGCGGCTTTAACATCACCCACCATGACCGGTTGAATCGCCGTTTCTGAAGCTAAAAGCTTAAGCCCTAACTGCCTGGCGCCCTGCTTGAATTGTACAATGAGTTGTTGCAGTTTTTCCCGTCGCCAGTTTTCCTTTTGAACCAGTTTCAAACTTGCCCGGCTTGCAGCTGCTATTGCCGGCGGCATGGCTGTTGTGTAGATATAGGTTCGGGCAGTCTGAATTAAAAACTCGATTAAGGCATCACTTCCCGCAACAAAAGCACCGGCTGTTCCAATCGCCTTACCCAGTGTTGCCATGAATATTGGCACATCCTCTTGATCCATATTTTCCTGTTGCAATAAGCCTGCGCCTGTCTCGCCCATTACACCAAAACCATGTGCATCATCTACCATCAGCCAGGCTTGATGTTGTTTTGCAATTTTCGCCAATGATTTAAGCGGCGCCACATCGCCGTCCATGCTAAAAACACCATCGGTGAGTATCATGGAATGATTGACTGCTTTATTCGCATAAAGTTTTTGCAAGGCACCTATATCATTATGCGCATAACGCCGCATTCTGGCTTTAGATAACAAACCAGCATCCATCAGGGAAGCATGGTTTAAACGATCTGCAAACAAGGAATCACCCTGATCCAGCAAGGCATTCACCACACCCAAATTAGCCATATAGCCTGTCGAAAACAGTAAAGCACGATCACGGCCAGTATATTCAGCAAGTGCTTCTTCCAGCTTTTGGTGCTCGATAGAATGCCCATTAATCAAATGGGCAGAACCACTACCCACACCAAACTTATCCGCGGCTTGTTTGAAAGCTTTTATAATAGCGGGATGATTCGCAAGACCCAGATAGTCATTGCTACAAAACGTTAAAACCTGTTTACCATCAACCACCATGCGGGGTTGCTGCGGCGATTCGCTATGACAAACCGAGCGATAAAGCTGTTGTTGTTTTTTTTCTTTGAGAAAGGCTTTAAGCTGCTGAGGATCGTTCTTCATATCACTATTATAGCTAGGTGCTGATAGCAGTGGATATACAAGTGATAAATTTCTTGATTACTTGTATCTGGGAATTAATGTGAATAGGCATCTACCCGTTAATAAAGAGAGTTCCTAGTACAAAGACGTCGGCAAAAAACGCCGACATAACTGAGTTGTCCATTTTTGGAAAACAAAATGGCAAGCTCATTAAAAAAAA
>CAZPEE010000152.1:0-6180 GCA_964585525.1 uncultured Cocleimonas sp. | reverse complement strand
TCATTGTTAGAAACAACTACAGATTTAATGTGAGAACCAATTCGAAACTTTTTTTGCTGTGAATATACGAACCTACGCCAGTTTTTGCTCGCTATCTGTCCCTTAAATCTAATCGTATTACCAAGGTCAACGAATTTCAGAGGAATACGGGCGGTCACTTTCGTTAAACTTTTAGTCATTAATATACTCGAAGTAACTTTTTCCCATTTCCATCCTTTCGCTCCTTTTGGGTACTTATACAAGCCATTACTTTGCACTAAATAATCAACACCTTTGAGATTGCCTTTACTTCTATAACCTGTTTTTGGGTTATTATCGGAGTCGATAAAAAAAGCCGCATGGCTACCTTTTTTAAAATGCCCATGCATTTGCAAGTTGAGATTAACACCATCATGTGAAGCACTAACATGGGGGGTATCTGCTATAGCCAGATGACTATAACCCAATGAAATAACAAGAATAAAAACACCTGGTAATTGTTTAAAACGTGTGAAAATCTGCATAATAATTCCCATCATTTTTTAACCGTAAAAAATAAAAAAATAGCATTAGTTATCAGGAAAGACACTAGCCAAAAGTATAGTTTTTAAAAAAATCATGATTATTTGATGACAACAATCAGAATAAGTAATAACACAGGGAATGTTGACTTTACACAAAAGAGATTGTTACAACTAAAACGGGTGTGTTATTTCAATACAGGTTGAATATAACCTTTAAGAATGGCGATTGAGAGTGCCTGTGCGGTATTCCTGGCATCCAGTTTAATCATTGCATGTTTTAAATGATATTTGATGGTACTTTCAGACAAACACAGGGATGATGCAATTTCCGACATGGTTTTGCCGTCGGCCACCCAGCTCAAACAATCCTTTTCGCGCTCGGTCAATGCATCATTTAGCGGGTCTGTATCCAGCTTCAAACAGCGGATCACTGCCTGGTGCACAAACACGCCAAGACTATTCAACAAGGGTGATATTAAGGTCAAGTGCTGCCGTTGTTTTGATAAACTGGAACCTGTCATATAACCAAAGCTAAACGCACCTTTAATATCCTGATAACCAAAAATAGGCGCTGTTACACCTGAATAAACCTGATGTTCATGCGCATTTTCCATCATTTCCCTTGCACCAGGTTCCAGCTTATCAAGAAAAGGTTTCTCGGTATCCCAATAAACAGGAGTGATTGAGTGCATGCACTGCTTTGCCCGTGGATCAACCTGATAATAATTTAGCTCATCATATTCAGCCAGCCAGTCCTGCTTATAGTTACTTATAATTTTAAACTTTGGCTGATGAAAACCATCAAGCCACATTAAACCATGGGAAAAATAAGATACACCAATACTATCCGCTATGTCCGTACAACATTGTATAAGTTCACGTTCAGTATTTGCTGCAATGATTTGTGCAATATAAGTCTGCAACTGCAGATAACATCCATTTTGTTTTTTAATCTGGGCATTCATGATTACGTAAGTTACAACCTAAATATACAGACAAGCAATTTATGATGCTCAACATCCACCCCGATGGAAATCACTCACATCTTAATGTAGCCCTATTCTTTTTATAAATCCAGAGTATCTAAATATTTTTTGACATACCTCATTCAAGACAAACATAACTCAATTGCCCGTACTGTATACATGCCATCATTTGCAGAATCCAGGCCTTATGCTGTTTGATGCTCAAGCGCAATTAAAAATTCCTTGCGCCAGATTTCCCCACCATAGCCTGCCATGCTGCCATCTTTGGCAATCACCCGGTGGCAGGGTATCACGATGGCAATTTTATTATGGTGGTTGGCACTGGCAACGGCACGAACTGCACGGGGGTTATTAATCGCTTCAGCCTGTTGTTGATAACTGCGGGTTTCGCCGTAAGGAATATCAAGCAGTGCTTGCCAGGCTTGCTGCTGAAAAGCGGTTCCCCTGTAATCCAGTGGCACGTCAAAGCATTGTCGCTGAGCAGAAAAGTATTCTGCCAATTCCTGTTCAAGTTGCAGCAAATAAGGATTACCGCCCTGCTCTGCTTTACAGGAAAACAATTTTTCGACGCGAGCCAGTTGCTTTTCCAGGCGTTCTTGCATCGCCAAAAAATCAAGCAGGCAAATGCCCTTTGCGGTACTGGCAGCCAGCAGATCACCAATAGGACTTTCCAGAACTGTCGTGATAATGCCAGCTTGCATGGTTTTATTCATCCATACGCAAAACGCTCAACGCATCATCCAGTTGTTGCAGGCGTTCCGGTGTACCAATGTCGCGCCAGTCACCTGCAAATAATTCACCACTCACTTGATGCCTGGACATGGCTTGACGCAATAAAGGGGCAAGTGGACGCTTACCCTGGGACAGCTTATTAAATAGAGCCGGATGATAATAACCGATACCGCTGAAAGTAAATTTCTTAGCACCGTCAGGACTCACACGGTTTTTCAGCAATGCAAAATCGCCTTCAGGGTTATGCGCGGGATTATTAACAAGGATCAAATGTGCCAGGTCATTTTCATGTAACGGATTATCATGGCGATAATGAAGATCACACCAGACATCACCATTAACGACCAGAAAAGGTTCATCGCCGCTTTTTCCCGCCAGCAAGGGCAATGCCTTGACAATACCGCCGGCGGTTTCCAGCGCCCCTTCCTGTTGTTCATCCGAATAATGTAAATTGACGCCAAACGCCGAACCATCACCCAGCGCTTCGGGGATTTGCTCACCCAGCCAGGCGATATTGATGACAATATCCTTAAAACCCGCTTTTTGCAGTTTTTCGATATGCCAGACAATCAAGGGCTTGCCGCCAACCTCAAGCAGGGGCTTGGGCGTGTGATCGGTTAACGGCCGCATACGGGTGCCGTGGCCAGCGGCAAGTATCATGGCTTTCATTCTGGTAAGCCAATCTTTTCAGGGATCTGCCAGCTATTAAACAGCTCGGCCAGGGGGCGTGTCAGCGGGTATTTTTTAGCTACTTGCATCACATAATGCAGTGTTAATGGCAGGTCATCCAGGTAACTGCTTTTACCATCACGATGATTGAGCCGGGCAAAAATACCCAGTACCTTGATGTGGCGCTGTAGCCCCATATAGTCAAACCATTGTATAAAAGTCGCTTCCGGCACGGCATCCATCAAGCCTGCTGCTTCGGCCTGCTGTTTAAAATCCAGCGCCCAGCTTTTGAGTTTGTCGGCTGGCCAGGAAATATAACAATCCCGCAGTAAGGACACCAGATCGTAAGTGATCGGGCCAAGTACCGCGTCCTGGTAATCTATCACACCGGGATTGTTGTTTTCAGTCAACATTAAATTGCGCGAATGATAATCACGGTGCACAAAAACCTGTGGTTGTTGCTGGACGGTGGCGCTAATCACAGCAAAGGTTCGGTTAATGGTTTTTTGCTGCTGCGCCGTCGCTGTAATGCCCAGGTGTTTTTGCAAGAACCATTCAGGCATAAGCTGCATTTCCTGTTGCAACAAAGCATCGTTATATTCAGGCAAGCCCTGGGTGTCCGCCTGCTGGATCCTTATCAACATGGCAAGTGCGTCCGCATAGAGCTGATCAGCGCGTTGCTCATCAAGCACGTTAAGGTAAGGCGTGCTGCCAAAATCTTCCAGCAGCAAAAAACCCTGCGCCAGATCCTGGCGGATGATGTCTGGTGCATGTACGCCTGCATCACGCAAACGCCGGGTGACATCAATAAATGGCGTACAATCTTCGTGCTCAGGTGGGGCATCCATCGCGATACGGGTTTTACCATCCTGCGTGATACGAAAATAGCGGCGAAAGCTGGCATCGGCAGAAGCCACCTCAACGCTTGCTCCGGGCCAGTCTTGATGCACCCAGTCCGTCAGTTGTTGTCGTCTTGTATCGTGTTTAGGCATGCGTCAAAACACCGGAGATGCTGGAAAAACCATGCAGGGTTTTGCACACAAAACCTTATTGCTTGCCTTCAAAAGCACAGCCTGTTTTAAGACCCAAAGCGCTAAATATTTTCGCCGCAGGGCAAAATCCGGTAAAGGCGGATTGCAACAGGTTGGCACCGATAAACACGGTAAACCAGACAAAGTTGGGGTGTACGAATTTTGTCAGTAACACGCTAATTAACACCATAATGCCTGCGAAGGCGAACATTGCTCTATCTACACTCATTTTCTCTCTCCTCATATTGAGTTGTTGTGTTTTACCTATTCTGTAAGGGTACATAATCCCGCGGTAGTGCGCCATCATAAAGCTGGCGAGGGCGACCAATGCGCGATTCGGGATCTTGTATCATTTCGTTCCAGTGGCTAATCCAGCCAACCGTTCTAGACATCGCAAAAATAACGGTAAACATATTCAGCGGAATGCCCATTGCCAGCAAAATAATACCGGAATAAAAATCTACGTTAGGGTAAAGGTTGCGCGAGACAAAATAATCATCTTCCAGTGCAATTCGCTCAAGCTCCATGGCGGTATCGAAAAGTTCCTGATAGCTATTATCCTTACCCAGGTGCGCCAGCAGGTCATGGCAGGTCTGGCGGATAATGCGTGCGCGTGGATCGTAGTTTTTGTAAATCCTGTGACCAAATCCCATCAGGCGGAAATTGTTCGATTTATCTTTGGCACGGTCAATATAATATTGCACATCATTGTCTGATTCGACAATATCCACCAACATACGAATCACCGATTCATTGGCACCACCATGCGCTGGCCCCCAGAGCGATGCGATACCGGCGGATACTGCAGCAAAGGGGTTTGCTTCCGAACTCCCGGTTAAACGCACGGTTGAGGTGGATGCGTTTTGTTCGTGGTCGGCATGCAGGATCATGATCAGATCAAGCGCCTTGACAAAAAATGGATCAGCCTTGTATTCCTCTGTCGGCATGCTGAACATCATCTGCAAAAAGTTTTCAGCGTAGCCCAGGTCATTTTTCGGGTAGGTAAACGGCAGTCCATTGGCATAGCGATATGACCAGGCGGCAATTGTCGGCATTTTGGAAATCAGCTGATGTGCCGCAACCATGCGGTCTTCAGGATTGTGAATATCAATATCATCATGATAAAAGGCGGATAATGCACCAACCGTACCAACCATAATTGCCATCGGGTGCGCATCACGACGGAAGCCACTATAGAAACGCTTGAGCGCTTCGTGCAACATCGTGTGGCAGGTAATAATGGTTTCAAACTGCTTTAATTCCTGTTCATTGGGCAACTCCCCACTGAGTAACAGATAACAGACTTCCAGAAAGGTGCTGTGCTCGGCAAGCTGCTCAATCGGATAACCCCCATATTGCAAAATACCTTTATCGCCATCCAGAAAAGTAATTGAACTGCGGCAACTGGCGGTAGACAAAAAACCAGGATCGTAAGTAAAATAACCCAGCTCTCGATAAAGGCTGCGCACATCAATGGTTGGTGTACCATTGGTAGGGCGCAATATCGGCAGATCAATCTGTTTACCAGTAGAATTATCAGTTAATGTAACGGTTTCTTTTTTACTCATATTATGAAATATCAACGGGGATTGTTCGGTTAATACGTTAGTATAACGCACTTGGACTAATTTTTGAGACTGTATAAACCATGCACATGAAAAAAATCCTGCTTGCCAGTTTATTCCTGATCTTATCTGCCTGTGATACACCCAATGCAAGCGACCAGGAAAAAATCAAAGCCAGCCTGCCCTGGAAAGCACACACCACCGCCGATGGCTCAACCCATGTGCTGGGAGTTGACATAGGCAACACCACCTTCAAACAACTGATGTTCAAGCTGCAACTGCTTGCCGAGCCAGCACTGTTTGAAGCAAGCGACGGCACACTGACACTGGAAGCCTACTTTGGCAAAAAGCGATTTGGTGCACTCGAAGCCCGCCTGATTGCCGAAATGGATGCTGATGAAGCACTGCTAAAAACCATGCTCGCAGAGCAAATGGGCAAAGATTCAACCCCCAGCAACCACTGGAAATATGCCTTGAGTGTCAAAAATACCCGCATCGCCAATGATTTGCGTGTTTGGCGCCTGGTCTATTTGCCCGTTGCCGATTATGATTTAAAGCAAATGAAATTCTTTGGCGAGCCACAAGAAATTCTCAAAATCAACAACACCGCTGAATACTGGTTATACCCGTCAAAGGGCATGGCTTTGCTTTATGACAGCAATGGTAAAGAGATTTTTTATTATGTTGCACCCAG
>CAZPEE010000151.1:0-6218 GCA_964585525.1 uncultured Cocleimonas sp. | reverse complement strand
GTTGCAGAAATACCTTCCGGCGTGCCGAGCCATTCCATGACCGCTTCCAGGTCGACTTTTCCGTCATCGGCAGAACCCGCAAATTTCTCTTTAAAACCCTGCTGGATAAGGTCACGCGATAACGCGGCGGAACAGGGGCAGGTTGAAGAATAAGGTACTTCTAGCGTTAACTCAGTGGTTAATACGCCTTTGCGCAAGGAGGTGATGGGGCGAACCTTGTAGGCTTTCCAGCCTGTATTGCCACTTTTAAGTGATTTGCGCCTCTCAAAAAACTCCAGGCGACATTCCAGATAACCGCTATCACTGATGCCCTCATGTGAATCGACAAAGTATTCCACAATTTCCTGTAATAGCGCCGGTGTCAATACATGGTCTCCAAGCATCTGGTCAACCGCCAGATACAGGCGTGACATATGGATGCCCTTGCTTTTGGGGTCGGTCAGGTTGACGTAGGCCTGCACCCTGGCAACGGTTTGAATATCTTCACCTTTACCATTTAGCATATGTACGGGCACTTCGATCTCGCTCATGCCAACCCAGTTAAGTGGCGCATTCGGGCCGGAATGGGGTTCGTTTGCTATGTCGGGCAATGAATCGGGTAAGTTACAACTGTCGTCTGTACAACCTTCACTGGCGCTCATGGTGAGTCCTTTAAAAAAAGCGGGGGGATGAGATTATACCTAAATCGCATCAAAAGTGGATATTACCCTAATTCATTTGTGATTGAATCCCCCTTTAGGGGTGACAGGCATTGCATGCCGTTACAAACATAGGCGACAGGGCTACTTTCTGCTTTTTTGTCTTTTAATGATACGGTTAAACCTGCTTCATCAGCCTGGATAAAATAACACTGCCGCTGCGCTACATAGCGCTGATTAATGCGGCTTTTTAAAACAGCAAGCTCTGCTTCTTCCCCCCGGATAACCACGGTTTGCGGTGGCTGCAAATATTCATCCAGCGCTTTTAGCATGGTGCAATGTGCGCTTGGCGCCTGGTTGATAGCTGCGCAGGCATTTTTCAGCGTACCTTCTGCAGCGTCCAGGTAGCGCGGCTCACTGAGTAAATAGCCCAGCCGTGTCAGTGCAAACGCAGCTACACCATTGCCATTGGGTATTGCATCATCGGTATAGGTTTTAGGGCGCTGGATGAGATGCTCATGATCATGCGCAACAAACCAGAACCCGCCATTGTCTTTATCTTCAAAATGTTCCAGCAGGCAATCTGCAAGCTGAGTGGCAAACGCCAGGTCTTTGCTGCGCCAACGCACCTGTAATAATTCAAGCAGGGCATCCAGTAGAAAGGCATAATCATCCAGATAGGCATTCAGATGTGCTTTCCCATCTTTATAGGTCGCCAGCAAACGATTATCCTTCCACAGTGTATGGTGTATAAAATCAACAGCCTGTGTTGCGCTGTCGGCGTATTCCGGTTCATTGAGATAACGTGCTGCCAGCGCCATGCCCCTGATCATCAGTGCATTCCAGGACGTGAGGATTTTATCATCCCGCCCCGGCCAGATCCGCTGGTTACGGATTGCTAACAGTTTTTTTCGTGCCGAATCCAGCAATGCCTGTAGCTCAGCTTCTGTGAGTTGATATTCTTGTGCCAGTTCATGCAGGGGGGCGTAAACATGCAGATGCCAACGGCCTTCAAAATTCGCTTTCCTGTCCACGCCAAAGTGCCGTGTAAAAACGGTATATTCCTGTTCGTTTAGTGCCTTTTGTAACTCGTCAGGTGTCCAGAGATAAAACAGACCTTCATGGCTGTGACCGTTGGCATCCAGGGAATCTGCATCAAAGCTGGAATAGTAGCCGCCCTGGCCTTTGCTTTGCGGTGATTGCATATTGCGCATCACCCAGCGCGCAGTTTCATGGCTTACTTTTTTGAAAAGCGGATTGTCAATAGCAGCACTTGCCTGTGCATATTCAGCAAGCAGGCTGCCGTTATCGTAGAGCATTTTCTCAAAGTGTGGAATCATCCAGCGATCATCAGTTGAGTAGCGATAAAAACCTCCGTCGAGTTGATCATTAACGCCGCCCAATGCCATGTTTTCCAGCGTGATAGTTGCCATGGCGATGGCTTTTTCATCGGCTTTATTATGTGCAAACCCATGGCGCATCAAGCGCTCAATAAAAGGTGTATGGGGGAATTTTGGAGCTAGCCCAAAACCGCCGTGTTGGGCATCAAACTGCTGTTGTAAATCAAGGCGCGCCTGGTCCAGCGGTGCGCTACTTAACGATACAATATTTGATTGGGCTGAATAAATATTGCTGAGCGCATCAGCAAGTGATTGACTCTGGCGCTGGATGTCATCTTTGCGTGTTGCAAAAGCATGGCTGACACGCTTGAGTAGATCAGAGAATGCAATCATGCCATGGCGGGGTTTGTCTGGAAAATAAGTGCCGCCAAAAAAAGGCATTTGGTCATCTGGCATGAGGAACATGGTTAATGGCCAGCCACCGCTGCGGCTGGTTAACATCTGGTGCGCGCTTTGGTAGATTTTATCCAGGTCCGGTCGTTCTTCCCGGTCGACTTTTATGTTGATAAAAAGGTCGTTCATCAAGCTGGCTGTTTGCTCATCTTCAAATGATTCATGTGCCATGACATGGCACCAGTGACAGGCCGAATAACCGATAGAGAGCAAAATGGGCTTGTTTTGCTGTTTGGCAAGCGCCAGTGCTTCTTCGCCCCACGGATACCAATGAACCGGGTTTTCGGCATGTTGCAGTAGGTAGGGGCTGGTCTGGCTTGAAAGTTTATTCATGTTTTTTCATTTTTCGGAAGGTGCTTCTGGCTGGGCAGTATAGCCGTGTTAAAATCAGCCTGCTATTAACCCTTAAAAAACCTTCATCATGTTACAAAGTACCAAAAATTATTTAACCATTACGGCAGGGTATTGGGCTTTTACCCTGACAGATGGGGCTATCCGTATGCTGGTGGTGCTTTATTTCCACTTGCTGGGTTACTCGCCCTTTGAAGTTGCGATGTTGTTTTTGTTTTATGAGTTCTTTGGCATTGTGACAAATTTAGTGGGTGGCTGGCTAGGGGCAAGGCTGGGCTTGAATGTTACGATGCACCTTGGCATGGGCTTGCAGATCATTGCACTTTTGATGCTAACAGTGCCGGATTCCCTGTTATCTGTAGCCTATGTGATGTTGGCGCAGGCTTTGTCGGGTATCGCCAAGGATTTAAACAAAATGTCTGCAAAATCCGGCGTCAAAAGCCTGGTAAAAACGGCGCAGGAAAATCCCAGGTTGTTTAAGTGGGTGGCGCTATTGACTGGTTCTAAAAATGCGTTGAAAGGAGTGGGCTTTTTTCTCGGTGCTTTTTTGCTGGATCTGTTTAGTTTTCGTATTGCGTTGTTGATTTTAGCAGCAGGCTTATTGCTGGTGCTGATAACAACACTAATTTTGCTTCCACGGGAAATAGGGAAATCCAGGAACAAGCCTAAATTCAGCCATGTTTTTTCCAATAGCCGGGAGATTAACTGGCTGTCTGCAGCACGGTTCTTCTTGTTTGGTGCGCGTGATATCTGGTTTGTCGTTGCTTTGCCGGTTTACCTGTATGAAGTATTGGGCTGGGGTTTTTCCCAGGTTGGATCGTTTATTGCGTTGTGGGTTATTGCCTACGGTATTGTCCAGGCGTTCACGCCTAAAATTTTACACAAGCACACACCCACGGGTTTTAGCGCACAGTTACTTGCCTTTTTATTAGCACTCATTCCCGCCGGGATTGCAGTGGGGCTAATGCAAGGGTTTAATCCGGCTAACACCGTTGTTTTTGGTTTAATGATTTTTGGATTGGTTTTCGCGGTTAATTCAGCCGTTCATTCCTACTTGATTCTTGCCTATGCCGAACACGATAAAGTTGCCATGAATGTCGGTTTTTATTACATGGCAAATGCTGGCGGAAGGCTCACCGGTACAGTGTTATCTGGACTGGTTTATCAGCAAATCGGTTTGATTGGTTGTCTCTGGTTTTCCAGCGCATTTGTCGTGATGGCGGGATTGTTGTCACTGCCGCTCGTCAGGCATGATCACCAGGAAAATTAAACAAAAATCAGAATTGGTTCCTGAATGGTTTTCCGGGTCAAATGACTTTCAAAACATAATAATTCTTCTTGCCCTTTTGCAACAAAACAAACTTGTCATTGATGAGATCGGTTTCACTGATCTTGTGTTCCTGATCGGAGATTTTTTCTTTATTAACCGAAACCGCATTTTGCTTGATGGCACGGCGTACTTCGCTGTTTGACGCTAAAAACCCGGTATCGGTCGCCATGGCTGCAACGATGTCATAGCCTTTTTCAATCGCTTTCCTGGCAACTTCTGCCTGTGGCACGCCGTCGAATACATCCAGGAAGGTCTGGTCATCGAGTGCTTTTAAATCGTCACTGGTGGATTTTCCAAACAGGATAGCACTGGCTTTGATGGCGTTTTCAAGGTCTTCTTCGGAGTGAACCATTTTTGTCAGTTCAGCAGCCAGTCGCTTTTGTAACACGCGCAGATGCTTCGCTTCATTGTGTTCTGCAATCAGCGCATTGATTTCATCTTCATTGAGAAAGGTAAAAATACGAATGTATTTTTCACTGTCTTCATCGCCAGAGTTTAACCAGTATTGGTAAAATTTGTAGGGCGATGTCCGGGCAGGGTCAAGCCAGACGTTGCCGCCTTCACTCTTGCCAAATTTTGAGCCATCAGCCTTGGTAATCAGCGGGCAGGTAATCGCATAAGCCTTGCCACGCCCAATTCTGCGCACCAGTTCCGTACCCGTGGTAATGTTGCCCCATTGGTCGCTGCCGCCCATTTGCAGGGTGCAGTTGTTGTTTTGATAAAGATGCAGGAAATCGTAACCCTGTACCAGTTGGTAGGTAAACTCGGTGAAACTCATGCCTTGTGAGCCACCTTCATCCGACCCATCGGATGTGATTCTGTTTTTAACCGAATCTTTCGCCATCATGTAGTTAACCGTAATGTGCTTGCCTACATCACGGATAAATCCAAGGAATGAAAAATCTTTCATCCAGTCGTAGTTGTTCACCATCTCAGCGGCGTTTTCAGAACCCGCAGCCTGATCAAAATCCAGAAAATGCGCCAACTGTTTTTTAATTGCTTCCTGATTGTGGCGCAGTGTTTTTTCATCCAGTAAATTACGTTCTTCCGATTTCCCCGAAGGGTCGCCAATCATTCCTGTTGCGCCGCCAACCAGTGCCACCGGCTTGTGGCCACAACGCTGAAAGTGCGCCAATAACATAATCGGCACCAGGTTGCCAATATGTAAAGAGTCGGCAGTAGGGTCAAAACCGACGTATGCCGTTCGCATAGCCTCAATTAGGTGTTCTTCTGTACCGGGCATGACATCGTGAATCATGCCGCGCCATGTGAGTTCTTTGATGAAGTTTTTCATGTGGGCGTATTTGTGTATTTATAAGATCAGCGCATTATAAGAGAATTAAGCGCTGCAATCTGCTTTTTATTAAGCCTATATCAATAACCATACGGGACAGAGAAACTGTCCCGTAATCAATCACCCCTTTGTAATTATTAATCGCTATCTAACTTATTGCAGACCACAGTTGTTCAAGAGAGAAATAGACAACGACCGCCTATCAGAAATAGAAGGAACTGCCTATTTCGTTACCGTTCATCAGGAACTTGGGTATAATGAGGTTTAATAAGCATATGGCGTTTTATAGTTTGACAAAATGGACTGCCATATCGGGATTGGGCAGATGCTGTCCATTAACTGTTATGTTTCAAGGAGTAGTAGTTGAGTTTTTGTTTAACATTTACCAATATTGATTGGTCGCTTACTAAAGATGTTTTCTCAATAGTCGGAACTATTGGCGCCTTGGTTCTGGGCGCTATTGGACTTACAGCATGGAAAAGGCAACTAAAAGGTACAAGTGAGTATGAATTGGCGAGAAAGGCCATCTTATTAACTTATGAAATACAACAGTTAATTCAGAGCGTACGTGATCCATTGCTGCAATTAAATAAAGAAGAAGTGGAAGCTGGCCGTCGACTCGAAGAAGAACAACGGATCTATAATAATCGAATGCAGGAGCTGTTTCTAAAGTGGGCAAAATTACAAACCATACGGCTTGAAACAAAGGTAATATGGTCTGATGAAGCTCATGATAGTTTCAATGAAATAGAACAAAGAATCCATGATCTTAAAGGGGCTATTTGGTTGCATTTCTGGATGAAAGGAGCTTA
>CAZPEE010000150.1:0-6283 GCA_964585525.1 uncultured Cocleimonas sp. | reverse complement strand
ATTATAAACGTAAGTAACTGTCAAAACGACCCATATGCAATTAGATCAACGCGATTACGATAAACAGCCCACCACAAAAGGCGAAAAGGTTTTTTTGCTTGTGCTTAGCCTGCTTTTTATTTTCATGATGAGCATGGAAATTATTACTGATTTTGAGCCGAAAAAACTCAGTGCGTTGTTATTTGTGGTGTTTTGGATTCCATTGCTTTTCATCCATGAATTTGGTCATGCGATAATGGCGAAGGCACTCGGCTGGCGGGTTAACCGTATAGTTATCGGTGTCGGTAAAGTTTTTATGCACACTCGCTTATTCAATGCGCCGATGGAAATTCGCATGATTCCACTCGAAGGCTTTGTACAAATTGCGCCTAAAAAGCTGCAACTAGCCCGCTTTAAACACGCACTTATCTACTTTGCGGGCCCCGGTATCGAATTATTAGTGTTTGTTTTAATCATGCAATACCTCGGTGGCTTTGATCAGTTTTTTGAAGTCAATGATGAATACTTGCGTATCGCCTTGCAAAGTTTCGCCTTTGCTGCATTGGTCGGTGCAGTGCTTAATTTGGTTCCAATGGGCATATTGACCCGTGATGGAAGTACACCGAATGATGGTATGGGAATATTGCTATGCCTGTTTGCCACTGACATGGATTATGAAACCTGGATTAAAGAAGCTGAAAACCCAGATAATGTGGATAATTAAACCTATCTATGTTTAATAACTTTCCAGCCTGGGCTGGGCTTTCTGTAGGAGTCCTCGCCTAGGCGAGGCAGAAATCAAAATAAGGCTGTTAACGTTATCCACAACCGTTCATCCTGCGTAAATCTGTAAAAGGTTATGATGTTTTCCAATGGTAAAACCATTAGGGGAAATAAAAATGAAAATAACCGCTTATACACAGCAGCGTGGCGCGATAAGCAAGCTGATGCTATTTATGATTATAGGCGCAGTAGGCTACGGCGTTTACTACGCTAAAAACAAGGGAATAATCAATAAGGGTTCGATTAGTACAGTCACCAGCACTGTTAGCCAATATGGCTCTAAAATCAAAAATTCCTTTTCAGTTAATGATGACTTTGCGGGTTATGGCGTACAAATCATGGCTACAACACAGCTTGACCAGGCAAAGTCAGTTATGGATGATTTTGCCAATGATGGCTATTCGGCATTTGTCGTGGCAAACCGGAAAAAAGGCAGGACTTATTACAAGGTTCGCTTAGGTCCCTATGAGCATAAACCAGAAGCGCAGGCGATTAAAGACAAGGTTAAACGTCGCTATCCCGGAAGTCCTTATGTGAAAAGCAGTTTTGTGATTTATAAGCCGGAATAAGTAAAATGGTGTGACATAATCAGCAGTTTCGCGTATAGGGATCAAGGATAACAATTTCATCGGTGTTGATGCGTTTCATCAGGTTGTCGCCGTGTAAGTCCCAGGCGAGAGCGCCTTTGTGTTTGGTGTAAAACTGGTAAAGTTTGGCAATATCCTGTGCCAGTTCCGGGTTGTAACGTTTTGAAACACCGTCGATAATTTTTTTCCGATCAGCTTCATTTTTCCATTCAAGGTCTTTTACACAACGGTCGAAGTAGGCTGAATCTTCTTCGTCCAGGTGTTTAAGTTTTTCCATCACGTAGATAAAACGTAAATCTGTTTCTTCACCTGAATAGATGATTTCCTGGCTGGGCACGTCAACAATTTCATCATCTTCCGTTAAAATACCGATGCGTTTAATGTCGGGCACTTTGGATAACCCCTGAGAATGGATGGCACCACAGTAATATTCTAATCCGTAGGAACGCTTTTCCAGCAATACATGGGTTTCGCTAAAATCATATACATTGGTTAAAAATGTCATGGCGCATTTTTCACAGAAAATCTGCTCATATTGACCGGCCAGGAAATTTTGCAATATTTGTTGCTTGTCCATAATGTTGGCTTTTCGTTTAGTTAGGCTTCGATATTGTTTTTTTTCAGAATCTTACAGGCATCACCACAAATTCCTGGATAAAAGTCATCAATCCAGAGGTGTACTTTTATGCCTAGCGACTTCATATATTTGCGTTTCGGTTGTCCGTTTGTCAGATAGATGGCAATATTGGCAACTTCCAGTATCTCACGAATTTCTTTTATATTTTCCTTGTCCGGTGCACGCAAGGTACAAACAAAGGGAATATAGCCCGCTTTTTTCAATTTAAGAATCAGCTCGATAAAAAAATCCTGGTCGGCACTGATGGTATTGTCCCAGTCGATTGCAATGTAGTTTGATTTACGATTATCCAGCAGCATATACACATCAATCAAAAACTCATTATAAAACTCGACCATGTAATGACCTTCTTCTTCGAGAGAAGTTGCAATATGTTTAAACACTTCTACGTCAGGATCACCGCTGTAATAAAATGTTAGTTTGTCGTCTTCGTCTTTGATGCTCATGTAACAAAATTTATGCTTTGGTAGAAAGGTGAACAGTATAGGTTTTTCCCTGTTTGATTTTTTTGTAGTTGCCAAAAACATCTTTCAGGTTTCGTTTCATATACTGGCGTAATCCATTTATGGTCACCAAGTATAATCGACCATCGGTTTTAAGATGTTGATAAGCATCATGCAACATCAAAGACATCATTTCCTTGCCGACTTTTGCCGGAACGTTTGAGGCAATCACATCAAATTGAAGTGATGGGTCGATATGTTGAAAGCCGTTACTGAGCATGGCTTTGGCATTAACGATATTATTGAGTTCTGCATTCGTGTTCGAATATTCAACCGCCATGAAATCCTTATCAACCAGTAGTGTTTGGCCATTGGGTGCACGTTTTGCCATGGTAAGGCCGATGGGGCCATAGCCGCAGCCAAGGTCAAAACAATCATCGTCCGGTTTGATTACCATGTGTTGCATGAGTAGTTGCGTGCCAGCATCAATTTCACGGGGTGAAAAAATACCCCAGGTGGTTTTAAAGTGTAATGTTTGGCCGGCAAGGGTTGCAGAAAAGTTAATATCCTGACGGTAGCTATCGAGTTGTTTTTTATCCATTAATGGGTCAAGTCTATGCTTAGAAAAGCGGGTTGATGGTATGCGTTGCGATTAAATAACTGTAGATAAATGCCAGCAAACCCAATAGCCAGAGTACACTGGCTACGGGTTTGGATAAACCTTGTTTTAGGGCGATTACGCCAAAGCCAACATAGAGCAATAAACCAATAATGAGTGAACCAACATAGCCATCGGCGAAAGAGAGTTTGTTAACAAAGCCCAGGTAAACGCCGCTACCAAAGAGTAATAAAACGGTCAGGGATGCCAGCCCCATCATCAGGCGTGAATGGGTGTTACCCGCAAGCATCATAATGCCACGAATAATGTAGATGACCAGAGAAGCAACCGCCATAGCGATATGAAAGGGGAGTATGTAGTGCTGCATATTATCCATTATTTAGAACTCAGATGGTCAAAGATGTCATTTGCTTCAGCAATTGCGGCATCCAGGTTATTTGAAAGCGTACAGTAGTGGCCCATTTTACGACCTTTGCGTGCCTCTTGTTTGCCATACAAATGTAGCTTGCTTGCTGGGCTTTTAAGTAAAACATTCCAGTTTGGTTGGCTAGTACCCCACAAGTCACCCAGCATATTAGTCATCACAACCGGGCTAAGCAATGTGGTATCACCAAATGGCAAGCCACATACCATGCGTACCTGCTGTTCAAACTGCGAGGTGATACAGGCATCCAGTGTGTAGTGCCCGCTATTGTGAGTGCGTGGCGCCATCTCGTTAATCAGTAATTCGCCCTGTTTGGTGACGAAAAATTCAACTGCCAGTACGCCGATGTACTCCAGTTTGTCTGCAATGCGGATTGCAGCAGTTTGTGCAGCTTTCGCGATAGCTTCATCAACCCGTGCCGGTACGATGGATTGAAATAAAATACCATCACGGTGAATGTTTTCGGCAACCGGGAAACACTGGCTTGTGCCATTTTCATTTCTGCCTAAAATAACCGAAATTTCACAATCAAGGTCAATGCGTTGTTCCAGTACACAGGGAACCTGATTAACGGCCTTGAATGCTGCTTCAATTTGATCGGCATGCTTAATCACCTGCTGGCCTTTGCCATCATAGCCAAAACGTGCCGTTTTTAGAATTGCCGGGAAGCTGACTTTTGTTGCTGCCTTGGCAATATCCGAGTGTGTTTCAATATTTCCGTAAGGCACGGGTAATAAACCGCATTCAAGGATAAATGCTTTTTCAACCATGCGATCCTGGGCGATCTTAACCGCAGCAGCGCCGGGGTGGACAGGGCAATATTCAGTGAGTTTTTGCAGTGTTTGAGCCGGTATATTTTCAAACTCGGTGGTTATGACATCGCACTTTTTACCCAGTTTAACAAGTGCCTGTGGATCATCGTAGGGTGCTTCGATATGTTCATCGGCAAAGTGTGCGGCAGGGCTGTGCGGATCTGGCTCAAGGATGATGACTTTGTAGCCTAAAATGCGTGCTGCCGTGGTAAACATACGGCCTAGTTGTCCGCCACCAAGCATACCAATGGTTGCGCCGGGTAAAATCATTTTGTCTCTTTATAATCCTTCGGGGGTAAGGGCATGTTAATTGCTAACTGCGATTGTGCTTCACGAAACTTGCTAAGTTTTTGGGCAATCTCTACGTTTTCTGCTGCCAGCATCGAAATTGCAAACAGGGCTGCGTTGGTCGCCCCTGCCTCGCCAATTGCAAATGTCGCAACCGGAATACCTGCGGGCATTTGTACAATCGAATGCAAGGAATCAACACCTTTTAAATAGCGCGATGGCACAGGCACCCCAAGCACAGGAATTTGTGTTTTTGCCGCCAACATGCCCGGCAAATGTGCCGCACCACCCGCACCTGCGATTATTGCCTTTAGCCCGCGTTGTGCCGCTGTGCTGGCATAATCAAACAATAAATCCGGGGTTCGATGTGCTGAAACAACCTTGTATTCATGTGCAATACCAAAGGCTTGCAACTGGGCAACGGCTTTCGACATGATATGCCAGTCGCTGTTACTCCCCATAACGATACCTACGACAGGTCTGGAATTGTCTGAACTGGATTGGGACATAAAGGGACTTTTACCGCAAAAAGCCGGGTATTATAGCCGAAAAGGGGTAAAAACAGCAAATAAGCAATGTGCAACTGTCATTAAGGAAATCCTGAACAAGTCGATTAGAATTTAGCAAGCTAAAAATAATTGGACTTGTTCAGGACTTCCTTAACGGCATTCAAACACCAAACAAAGGCGGAATGTGTTAATCGCAGTTATCTGACTTTCTACTTATTATAAAAATCAATAGAGTCAAGGCAATTGTTACAATGCCTAAAATAATAATTGCTTCTGTCCATAGGCCCCTGAGGTATTTTTTCTGGTAGCTTATGTCTGGCAGGCTCACAATGCGCCAGTCGGTATCTGCTATTTTTTCGTAGACTTTGATATTTCTTTGTTCTTCATCGCTTAACCTAATATCCCGCTTGATTTTGTCGCGTGCGCCCTGGCTGGTGACTTCGATCAGGCTGGTGTCTGATGCACGAACCAGCATAAGTTTTTGGCCAGGGAGTTCGTGTGTTTTTAAAATATCACTAATTTCGTTGAGGTAGAAACTGATAAAAAAGATGCGTGGGTTTTGCTGGTTGGTGTAGAGCGGTGCCATGACATCAAAATGATAGTGCATCGGTTGCGGATGGATGAAAACCTTGTTGTTATAGGATTGATTATTGGTCTTGAGGGCTTTGGAAAAATTTGCCAGGTCAAGTTGGCAGGCATGGCCAACAAAGGATTCGATATTTTCCAGGATAGGCTTGGCTGTTTGGTCGGTGATCGTAAAGGTGAAGAAGTCATGAAAGCGTTGTTTTAGTCGTGTTGTGATGTCGTTTTTTGTTTTTTCATCGTTAGGAAAATTCATCAGGCGAAAGAATATTCTTGAATATTCGTTAGCGAATAAGCGAACATGGCGACGTTTATCCAGTAATTTTACATTGATGGCGTAGGCAGCTCCGTGCAGGGTTGTTTTTTGGATATCGTTATTATGTGCTTTAAATTCCTGTACGCGCTGGGTGCTGTAAACCACTAAAATGATAGTGGTAATTAAAAAGAATACCGCACCGATTAGAAATATTTCCAGCCTTTTAAACATATAGCTCCACGTTAATATTCAGATAACAATAAGCATAGGACACTTTATCCTTGCGTGCTTTGCAGGGAATAAGTTTTCTGTGATATGTCATTTAAATGACACTTTTATAACCAGCTTTTATATACAC
This sequence comes from uncultured Cocleimonas sp., assembly GCA_964585525.1. GTDB lineage: Bacteria > Pseudomonadota > Gammaproteobacteria > Thiotrichales > Thiotrichaceae > Cocleimonas. The sequence continues at coordinate 6 of CAZPEE010000150.1, read as the reverse complement.
TGACCT
>CAZPEE010000149.1:0-6320 GCA_964585525.1 uncultured Cocleimonas sp. | reverse complement strand
GTGCAACTGAAAAGAGCCCTGTCGTATGTGCCTGATGGTGGGAACAATGACCACCAGCATCCGTACATACAGGCTGCCCGCTGACAACTTTTTCACTCGCGGCAATCTCTGGCTGGTTGGGCTGGGTCGTATTATCAGAAAACGCAAAATGCATATCCATTGCCATACCGCTATGGGTAAACAGCACAAAAACAATCAATAGGTTGGCAATCAGGCGTATTGGCATGGTTTGACTATAATCAAATCGCCATCGAGATTCAACATAGATTCCTCAGTTGAATAGCTTTCTGAACAATCCGGATTAATCATCACTTTGAAAACTTACCAGGATCAGACTATTTTCAATCTCATCCTGGGTTAAAAACCTGGTATCGAGAATACCATCAAAATGCCACAAGGCGCTTTTTCCATATTGGCGATGTTTTGTGGCTTTCGTTTTTCGCAGTACACCACGTTGTTCAAGTTTCAAATAAATATAAACATCACCTGCCAAGCTTTTATGACGGATAAAAGTTGCCCGTGAGCGCACATAACCCATCACCTTTAATCCTTTGCGATGTGGTTTTACCACGACATCGTGGATAGAAACCGAAGCGGGCGGGCTAACGTGCACTGCGGGTCTATGTGGTGCATAACTACAGCCCGCCAGTGACAGCAGTAGCATGAAAACTGCCAGGCCTTTAAGCAACACGACCGGCATCCACCAAGGGTATCATCCAGTAATGAATACCACTACCTGCAAAATGTAGTTTCAGGCTATCAATTAACTCGTGAGCTTGTGGCTGTGGCAAATAGGTCTGGAACAAGCGTTGCCGCTGGTGACCTGCTACCTGTTCAGCAGGCGTGAGGGAATGCACCGAGACACCATGCCCATTTACCGCAAAGCTGGTGAACCCACTCACTGCATCATGCTCAAGCAACAAATCCACAAAAGCATCTTCAATAGAGGGAGAAATCACTATCGAAAGTAACACGTTATCAGTCATACATTGTGCTCCTTGTTGTTTGAACGCCTGAGTATATTACTGCCAAAGCGCCGGTACAGTATCGGTAGCAAAATCAGCGTTAACAACGTTGAAGAAATCAAGCCGCCAACCACAACAATTGCCAAAGGCCGCTGTATTTCCGAACCTGGTCCAGTTGCAAACAATATCGGCACCAGGCCAAATGCAGCAATACTGGCAGTCATCAATACCGGGCGCAAGCGTCGCTTGGCTCCTTCTATGACCACCTCTTCGAGCGATTTTCCCATTGCCTGTAACTGATTAAAATAACTCACCATGACAATGCCGTTAAGCACAGCAATTCCCAGCAGTGCAATAAAACCAACCGATGCAGGTACAGAGAGATATTCACTGGTTAACCACAGCGCAACCACGCCGCCGATCATGGCAAAAGGGACATTGCTTAACACCAGCGCAGCCTGGCGTACCGAGCGAAAGGTAGTGAACAGGATCAGGAAAATCAGACCAACCGCAACAGGGACAACAATCGACAGCCGTTTAGCCGCGCGTTGTTGATTCTCGAACTGCCCTCCCCACTCTAGGTAGTAGCCCGTTGGCAGCTTGACTTTATCAGCAATTTTTTGCTTTGCCTCTTCCACAAAGCCCACCAAATCACGCCCGGAAACATTCACAACGATGACGGCAAACCGTTTGCCCTGTTCCCGGTTTACCGAGACAGGGCCTTCGGTACGTTCAATCTTGACCAAACACTTTGATGGCAAGATCGCCACGCACGCCGGTTAACATCTCGGAAACACGCATTTCGATTGGCTGGGTAAAGGTAAAGGCAATACCGGGAAAATCTTTCAATACCTCACGTATCTTGGCTATCAGCGCATCCTTGTTCTTTACCTGCCACTGATCCACAGGCTTTAAGACCAAAAAACTGTCCGTTTCGTTTAATCCCATTGGATCAAGCCCCAATTCATCAGAACCGGTACGGGCAACAACACCTTTCACTTCAGGGACACGTTCCAGCAATGCTTTTTGAAATTGCAAATCAAGCGCAATAGATTGTTCCAGACTAATAGACGGTAGCTTTTCCAGCTGTACGATAATGTCACCTTCATCCAGCGTCGGCATAAAAGTCTTGCCAACCTGAGTGTAAAGATAGGCAGCACCAACAAGCAGTGCAATCGCAATCATAACCACAATATTGCTGAATTTTAATGAGCCACGCAACACCGGTATATATAGACGCAATAAAACACGTACCAGCCACGGCTCTTTGTGAGAAACCTTGCCCAGCAGATACGATGCAATCACCGGAATAACGGTCAGCGATAACAGTAAGGAACTGCTCAGGGCAAAAACGATTGTTAGCGCGACGGGAATAAATAATTTCCCTTCCAGGCCTTGCAAGGTCAACAAGGGAAGAAATACGATAATAATAATGGAGATACCCGAGGTAACCGCCACAGCAACTTCCCGCACGGCGCGGAAAATAATATGGATACGCGGCAATTTCTGCTTATCCTGATGATGAGCCATGTGCGTAATCACATTTTCCACGACCACAATAGCCGAATCAACCAGCATACCAATCGCAATGGTCAAGCCACCCAGGGACATAAGATTGGCAGATAAACCAAATTGACGCATTAAAATAAAAGTAGATAACGCCGCCAGTGGTAAAACCAATGCAACCGTAAGTGCAGCACGCAAGTTGCCCAAAAACAGTACCAGTAAAATTAACACCAGCACAATAGCTTCCAGCATTGCTTTACTGACCGTACCGACAGCCCGATCAACCAGATTGCCCCGACTGTAAAAGGTGTTAATCATCACACCTTCGGGCAAACTGGGTCGCAAAGTATCCAGCATAGCCTCCACATTGGTGACCAAATCACCCGCATTGGCACCACGCAGACCCAGCACCAGACCTTCAACCACCTCACCCTTGCCATTGTGAGTAACCGCACCATAACGGGTTAGCGAACCCGTTCGCACCGTGGCAACATTACCAATTCGTACTGGCTCTGCCTCATCAGCACGCACAATGATATTCTTGACATCATCCAGTGTTCTAATACTGCCCTCGGTACGCACCAGCAACACTTCTTCACCATCATTGAGGCGCCCTGCTCCATCATTGCGGTTATTTTGCATCAAGGCATCTTGCAACTGTTTGATACTGATACCCCTGGACACCAGACGAGCATTATCTGGAATCACCTCGAATGTTCTGACCTTGCCACCCAGCGCATTGACATCGGCAACCCCGGGAACCGTGCGTAGCGCTGGACGAATCACCCAATCCAGAAGATCACGCCGTTCCGTAATGGAGATATTACCGCCTTCTACCGTGAACATCAGCATTTCACCCAATGGTGTCGTCATCGGTGCAATGCCGCCGCTAATGTCTGCGGGCAAATCACCCCAGATTGCACCAAGGCGTTCTGCAACCTGTTGCCGTGCCCAGTAAATATCCGTGCCTTCAACAAAATCCACAGTGATATCAGTCAGCGCATATTTGGCAACCGAACGCAATATTTCCATATTCGGAATACCCAGCATCTCGACTTCAATCGGTGATGTGATACGCGCTTCAACTTCCTCTGGCGTCATACCAGCAGCTTTGATAATGATTTTCACCTGCGGCGTAGAAACATCCGGAAATGCATCAATCGGGGTCGCCTTAAATGCCAGCCAACCCGCACCCGCCAGGAGAACCGTAACTAACAGCATTAATATACGCTGGGTCAATGAAAAACGAATCAGTGCTGCAAGCATTATTCAGCACCCTCAAGCCAGATTGCCTTCAAAGCTGCTGTACCAGACACCACGACCTTAACTTGCGTAGATAAATCACCACTGATCACTAATGTATCAGCCTCTTCTTTTTCGATATGGATAGGTACTGGCTGATAACCACCTGATTGTTTAATAAATATCCAGGTGCCACCTTCATTACGAACCAGCGCACTGCGCGGGATACGAAAACGCGATCTTGCCTGTGCGCCAGATGATGCAATGCGTGCCTGAACAAACTGTCCGGGCCGTAACTTATCCGTCCCTTCCTTAACAGCAGCACGGATCAATACCCCCTGATCAGCACCATGCACCATACGACCTACTGTGATAACACGACCATCAAGTGCAGCTTCCACCACTTTGACGCGGGTATTTTTTTTAACGTCACCAAGCTTGTCCAGCGGCACATGAATTTCCAGCCACAGTGGTTTAAGATAGCCAACCTTGTATATCGGTGCCAGTGTTTCCAGTTGTCTACCCGGTGTCACCATTTGTTCCAGCACCACACCATCCAGAGGCGATCTGACCTCCAGTTTCGGGGACATGATATGCTGCTGATTTAATATCTGGATAGCCTGGCTGTTCATACCCGCCAGTATCAGCACCTGACGATAATGTTCTACACGATTTTTTAGCTGGCGAAATTTCACCAGAGAAACCTGATAGGTTTTTCTGGCATTTGTGATTTTTCCCTGTTTTTTGTCATCGCGCAAAATTTGATCATATACAACCAGTTTTTGATTCTGCGCCAGTTGTTTAATGGCTTTTTGACTCATGCCAGCTAATTCGAGTGCCTGTTTGTAACGCTCCACCCGGGTTTGAAGCTGCTGATATTTAACACTTGATTCCTGAGAGCGCGCGCCGTGCGTATTCACATTCCGACTAATGCTATAGGGTGCCAGTTTTTTGGTTTTGGTTAGCTTGTCAATGGCTGCAGGACTCATGCCTGCCAGTGCCAGTGCTTGCTTAAATTGTTGCACACGGGTTTTTAGTTGGCGAAATTTGGCAGTGCTTTCCTGAAAACGCTGAACCGAAATCACCCCTTTTTTTGATAATTTCCGGTCACGCTGCATTTCGGTAGCAGCCAGATTCAATTCCACCAGTGATTCAAGATAGTCGCTTTGCTGCTGTAATAATTGCTGCCCACGAACAGCACTGTAAAGATTGAGCTCAGTCAAGGCATCCAGATATTCACTCTGCTTTTCCAGCAATTCCTGTCCACGCACGGCAGCGTAGAGATTAAGCTCAGTCAACGCATCCAGATAATCACTTTGTTTTTCCAACAATTCCTGACTATGGACAATAGCCACCAGCTGGCCTTTTTTAACCGTTTCACCTTCTGATACAAGCAAAGACTCCAGTAAGCCACCCAACGGTGTCGCGACCACCCGTAATTGAGCATTTGGCACAACGACCTTGGCCGGAAAAGTGTTGCTCCAAGAATAATCAACCGCTTCAATCGTGTCTGAACTTAAACCCAGCGCTTGTTGCTGGGAAGCTTCCACACGGATCAGTGGAGCTGCCTTCGGACGGGTAATATCTACTGGTTCCGCCATGATGGATAATGAAAAAATAAAAGAAAAAAAAGCCAGCGTGTGACCTGGAAGAGGTTTCATATTACCCATTTACGATTAATAAAAGGGTACGGTAAACCATCAAACTTAATTTAATCTTAAAAAACCGATCAATTTACTGCTTATTTTTCACCGTTCTCCGGAAACTGAATCAACACGCGGAAACCACCCAGGCTTGTTGAGTTACCAAAATGAATTTGTCCTGCATACTGTTTCACGATTTCCCGAGTGATAGATAACCCAAGACCATGACCGGGTTTGCGCTCATCCAGACGGCTACCGCGCTGGGTTAATTGCTGCTGTATTTTTTCCTGTTGTGCGGTACTAACACCCTCACCATCATCCTCAATCAGTAGCTCAAAACCCGCTTTATCGCTGACACTGATATGCACCCTTGATTTTGCCCACTTGCAGGCGTTATCCAGCAAATTTCCCAGCATTTCCAGCATATCTTCCCTGTCCGCCTGAACGATTTTTCCGGTAGGAATATCCAGTTCGAACTGAAGCTGTTTTTGTGCATAGACTTTTTGCATCACACTGATCAAGCCTTCGATTTCATAGGCAAGCCTGAAATTGCGCTTTGCAGGGCTGGCAACCCCGCCAGATAGCCTTGCCCGTTTTAATTCACGATCAATCGAGGTCTGGATACTTTGGCTGATTTGGTGGATTTCATGGCCTAACTCCTTGTTTTTGCGAATTTCCGGAGTATCCTGTAGCTGATTGAGTACTGACAAAGGGGTTTTCAGTGCATGTGCAAGGTTACCGGTCGCATTACGCGACCGTTCCAGACGTTTGTGCATCACATCCAGCAGATGATTAATCTCATCCACCAGTGGCTGAATCTCGGCAGGAACTTTCTGGGTAATTTTAACGGCCTGACCCTGTTCAATATCCAGTAATTGCTGGCGTGCCTGATCCACGGGTTTGATGGCACGACGGATCAATAAACGCTGTAGTAAAACCAAAAGCAATAGCGTTACCGTGCTGA
>CAZPEE010000148.1:3132-6326 GCA_964585525.1 uncultured Cocleimonas sp. | reverse complement strand
TAATTCATTATGTTATTACTTGTAATAAGCGGTCAACTGAGGATTCTAGGTTTATGAAATCTCCGGGTTAGTGTAATATTTACATCATTTACATCCGGAAAAATTGCCGGGTTAATCATCCAGCAAAGACACAAAAACAATCAACGAGGAATCACATGTTTATTTCAAATATGGAATTCATGACGGGAAAAAAGGTGCTTAAACACCTGGGGCTTGTACAGGGAAGTTCGGTACGCGCAAAACACGCGGGCAAGGACATCATGGCAGGCTTTAAAAACATGTTCGGCGGTGAGCTAAAAGCCTACACAGAGTTATTGCATGAATCCCGCGAGGAAGCGACGGAGCGTATGATTGAGCAGGCCAAAGCCGTCGGTGCCAATGCTATTTTAAATGTGCGTTTCTCAACATCCAGTATTGCCGCTGGCGCAGCCGAGATTTATGTTTACGGCACAGCCGTGGTGCTGGATAACCCGGAATAAAGCAGGGAGAAAGTTCATGGAACAAATCATATTCACCCTGGTTCTGATTTCCCTTGGTTATTTTTTTGGACGACGTGCCGAAAAAAAACATTATAAAACCATCATTGAACGCGAACAAATCATGAATAAGCTACCCGCCATGGCGAGTCGCATTCCACCACAAACCGGCGAAAAATACCAACAAACACTGGTGGGCGGCAACGTGGTTATTGCGAATGATTATTTTAAAACCTTTGCAGCCGGGTTACGTAATCTTTTTGGTGGCAAGGTGAGTAGCTACGAAAGCCTGCTGGATCGCGCCCGTCGCGAAGCCGTGTTACGCATGAAAGAAGAAGCCCAGGCTTTACACGCTGATTTTATCTTCAATGTGAAATACGAGACCACCTCCATTTCAAAAGGCAAAAATAACAAACTTCCGATGATTGAAGTGTTTGCCTATGGCACCGCCCTCACAAAAATATCGTAGGCTCCACGTGTATTCCAACCCGAAAATACCCGAAGGCATTAACACCTCGAAAGAACATCCGCTCAAAGAATTTTCATCCCTTCTTATTGGCGCCCTTATTCTTATCGCTGTAGTGACTTTTGTACTCGGTTTTTTTGGCAGCTACCTGGCGGGAAAAATCCCCTTCAGTGCAGAAGTAAAAATTGCCAGCCTGTATGATGCTCCAGGGGCTGTTAGCGACAAAACCAATAACGGTGATACGCTTGACAAAGAAACCCGCCTGAAAATTTATCTGCAAAACCTTGCTGATAAAATTGCCAAGACTCAAAACCTGCCGGAAGACATGAAAATCATCGTGCATTATGTGGATGGCGATACCGTCAATGCATTCGCAACACTGGGCGGCCATCTTATCCTTTACCGTGGCCTGCTTAAAAAACTACCTAACGAAAATGCACTTGCCATGTTGCTAGGCCATGAAATCGCCCATGTCAAATACCGTCATCCGATAAAATCCATGGGCCGGGGCATTGCAGCGGGCATTGCTATAGCCGCCATTACAGGTAGCACGCATTCTAGCGCGCTTGGCGATACAGGCTTGCTAACCACGCTTCATTACAGCCGAAAAATGGAACAGCAAAGCGATGAAGAAGCTATGGAAACATTACATGCACTATATGGCCACATCAACGGCGGCGCACAGCTTTTTAAGGAATTCCAGAAAATGCGTATCGAAGAGGATTCGGGCGAAAGCCCTGCGTTATTTAGCTCCCATCCACTGGACCAGCAACGGATTGATAATTTTGAGCGCATGGCTGCACTCAAGCAATGGAAAACTAATGGTAAACTCACGCCCCTACCCGATTTCTTTTCAGTCACCCATTAATCATTTAAACGAACGATAACCCTATGCAATTCATCAAATGGATAACCGCTTTTCTAGGCTATTACTTATTTCATAGCTGGCTTGCTGCCATCGCCGGATTTTTTCTGGGCAGCTACATCAGTTTTAAACTATCCGGCGGACTCATCGGCAATTTAAGTGGTTTTGGCAATGTTGGTGGCATCACTGGCTTAAAAACCCAAAGGCAGGCGATCTTTTTCAAAACCGTATTTACCCTGATGGGGAAACTGGCTAAGGCGGATGGCAGGGTTTCTGAGCAGGAAATCGCCCACGTTGAAAAATTCATGGCGCAACTTGGCATGACGGCCAAGCACAGGAAAGAAGCAATAGCCCATTTTAAAACAGGTTCTGCTTCCAGCTTTGCCATTGATCCGCTTATCCAGGAATTCAATGCAGTTGCGATGCAATCACCCAACCTGAAGCAACTGGTGATGGTTTACCTGGTGGGCGTTGCCATGGCCGATGGCAAGATGCACCCCAATGAGATTACGCTACTGAGTGAAATCGCACAAAAGCTGGGCTATTCACCGCAGGCTTTCGAACAGCTACTTGCGATGCTGCAAGGCCAGGGACACTTCTCGGGCGGTGCTTACCACCAAGGCGGAAATTATAGTGGCGGACAAGGTGCAGGTGGCTACACATCGGCCAACGCATTAGCATCCGCCTATCAGGCGCTTGGGGTTAAAGAAAGTGATAGCGATGCTGAAATCAAGAAAGCCTACCGACGCCTCATCCGGGAATTTCACCCCGACAAACTGATGGGACAAGGTGTGCCAGAAGATATGATCAAAGTCGCAACACAGCGCTCACAAGAAATCCAGGCAGCTTACGATTTAATCAAAAAAAGTCGTGCTAAATCCTAAAGTAACCAGACAGTATCCTACAAATCCCGCTTTAGTGCTTTCTTATCTTCTACCAACTCACGGTACGCATGCCAGCTTGCATGGCCGATGATCGGTAACGTAACCGCAAGGCCGATAAACGCAAAGGCAATTCCCAACATACTCAAGGTGACAATTAAAATCGCCCAAACCAGCATCGGTAAAGGGTTTTTTATCACCACCCGTAAGCTGGTTGTGATGGCTGTTACCACATCGACTTTCCGATGTAACATTAAAGGAATGGAAACGACACTAATTGAAAACACAAGTTGCGCGATAAAAAAGCCAAAAAAGACAAAAAACAAAATAAATTCAAGGCTATGCCCACCCTCAAACAAGACAGCCCAGCCTTTGGTAATCAGCTCAACATTATTAAAGAAAATACCTGCAATCAATGCCGCTACGCGCAACCAGATCATCAACAAAAAGCCCAGCACAACCACAAAAATACCCAGGTTGACCAAATTTCCCTTGATGATTTTAAT
>CAZPEE010000148.1:0-3032 GCA_964585525.1 uncultured Cocleimonas sp. | reverse complement strand
ACAGTTCCTCCTCAATAGTTATTATCATACACCGATAATTCTTTATTTCCATGAGCAAGTATAATTTCTGCTATTTAATCAACGGCTTATATTCATGGTTTCTTATATTTGCATATCATACCCTGATAATCATCCGCGCCTGGCGTTACTATTGAGGTATTTCAGATTATTCTAAAAATGCCTCTTTGATTTTTGCAAAATCCATCTTATCCAGGTATTGCTTAGTGATTTTTTCCCCATTCTTTTTTATTTCTTCTTTGTTCAAACCAGATAGCTCAAGACTCACCAGAATCTGTCCCGCAAGTATTAACTTGGTATTCATCCTGTTTCTTTTTATTTCTATCATGCCTTTTTGGCGTTTGTAACGATATGGCCTGGTATTAGGGTCACTCGACATCAACATTGGGTTTTTCATCATCATTGTCATCATACCCATTAACGGAGAATTTGCTGCGATTTCGATTTTCAGCTTTTCCTTACCCTTTTTGTATAGGCGTGACATCATGGTTCCACCACCCGCCATCGACATTGATGTGGTTTTTACATCCTCTGCCTCCCAGCCCTCCAGCGGCTCTGGCAGTAAAACCTTGTTCTCCTGATTCACTTTTTCCTGAAGCTGTACCTCGGCAAACTTCAACTCATCCAGAGCCAATTTGTAATCTTTCTCTGCGTATGCCTTTAAACTGGATTTAATCTGGTCCTGAATTTCATCCGCATTTTCATCCGCATGAAGATTGCTCGTTGTTAGACTAACCATCAAAGCCAAGCCAAACGTGTATAAAAAACTGTGTATATTGTGATTCATTTTTTCCTCTCTTTTATAATATGACTACCTTAGCAGTATGGCAAAAAATTAAACAAAAGCAGTGAATAATGTCACAAAAAGCGGTTTTTAATAGAGTAGAGTAAGAATGACTGGCTTGTGGTTTTATTTTCGTGGTACGAAAACACCCAGATCCAGATTCTTGACCACCTTATCCCCATCAAACACCTGCCCATTCATTGCCACATAAACGCCACCTGGCAAAGTTTGTACGGCAGCAAGTGCAAAACCCATGTTAAACATGGCATCGGAGTGTTTAAACACAAAAGGAACCATGGCCCCAACAAAAACAATGGTTTTCTCCAGTTTTTGCTTGCCGAGCAGTTTGGCTGTTTCCACCATGGTATCTGTGCCGTGGCTTATGATAATTTTATCCTCTGAAGTTTTACGACACGCCTCCAATATTTTCTGCCGGTCTGCATCATCCATTTGCAGGCTGTCTTTTAGCATAACCTCCTCAATACTGATGTCTGAGCGGTTGCGTCCCTGTTGCAGTATTTCCGGGATGTGTGTCTCGGTAAAATTTAATTCGCCGTTGGATTCGTTGTAACTTTTGTCGATGGTTCCGCCGGTCAATAATAATTTGATACTCATCTGCTTCATCTGTTAGTGGATTAACATGGATATTATCATGATACCCCGCTATCATAAGGTGCTAATTGCCAGGGTTTAGATTTTGGGGCTTAACCCGGATATTTCATAAAGGCGCTTGAGACCTTGAAAATAAATCAATATATTCAAATGGTTATATACTAAAATGACTGCTTTTAAAAACTCCATTCGCTTTATGAAGCATCCAGGTTAAAAAATTCATGTTTTTCAAAGTTGTATCTTTATACATCGGTATTATGTTGGCAACCATGTCATCGCTTAATGCAGATGTCTGGAATAATCCTCATAGCGCATCCAAAGTAAAACAGGATGTGTTGTTTTCCTCCTTCTCTTTACCACCCAAGCATCTTGACCCGGTGATTTCATATAGCTCCAACGAGTGGGCTATTCTAAGCCAGGTTTATGAGCCGCCACTGCAATACAACTATCTTAAACGTCCTTACCAGCTTGAGCCACTGACCCTGACTGCCATGCCTTCTGTGCGCTATCTGGATGCGCAAAACAATGTGGTGGATAAGGATTCTTCAACGGTGGTTTTTTCCGAATATACGCTCAAACTACGCGATGATATTCGCTACCAAAACCACCCCGCTTTTGTAAAAACGGCTGAAAACACGCTACTTTACGGTAAACTTGGCGATGATGAATTAGCCCGGATTAACAGCCTGGAGGATTTTACAAAAACAGATTCCCGCGCCCTGCTTGCATCCGATTATGAATATGCCATCAAACGCATGGCGGTACGCCAGTATCATTCGCCGATACTGGATACCATGACCAACTATATCGTGGGTTTGAGTGAGTTTTCCAAAAAAATCAGCGCGATTGCTAAAAAACAAAAAAAGGATAAACAATTGCTGGATTTGCGCCCGTATGACATTTCTGGGGTAAAAGCACTTGATGACCACACACTCAGCATAAAAATCAAAGGCCATTATCCGCAATTTTTATACTGGCTTAGCATGAACTTTTTTGCGCCTGTGCCGTGGGAGGCCGACCTGTTTTACCAACAGCCGGGACTGATCAAAAAGAACCTGACGCTTAACTGGTTTCCGGTTGGCACAGGGCCTTACATACTGGTTGAAAACAACCCCAACAAGCAAATGCGCCTGCTGAAAAACCCCAATTACCACAGCGAAACTTACCCTGTTATCACACCACAACAAGCTGAGCAATTTGCCATCCCACAAGAACTACTCAAAGACTCAGGTCAAAAACTACCCTTTATCAAAGAAGTGGTTTATTCACTGGAAAAGGAAAGTATCCCGCTGTGGAACAAATTTTTACAAGGTTACTACGATGCTTCGGGAATCAGCTCAGAAGCCTTTGACCAGGTGGTGCAGGTTTCCAGTTCTGGCACAATGGGCTTGTCCCAGGAAATGAAAAACAAGGGCATACAACTACGCGGTTCGGTACAACCAACGATTTATTACATGGCGTTCAATATGGTTGACCCGGTCATTGGTGGCTACACTGAATCGGCAAAAAAACTGCGCCAGGCGATCAGTATTGCTATTGATGAAGAAGAATATATTTCGATTTTCCGAAATGAGCGTGGGCTTGCCGCACAGGGGCCGATACCGCCAGGTATTTTTGG
>CAZPEE010000147.1:4910-6347 GCA_964585525.1 uncultured Cocleimonas sp. | reverse complement strand
AAGCACAAAAAAGTATTAAAGAAAGCAAAAGGTTATTATGGTGCACGAAGCAGGGTCTATCGTGTAGCGAATCAGGCGGTCACAAAAGCAGGCCAATACGCTTACCGTGACCGTCGCCAGAAGAAACGCCAGTTCCGCCGTTTGTGGATTGTACGTATCAACGCTGCGGCGCGCATGTTTGATATGTCTTACAGTCGTTTCATGAATGGGTTAAGCAAGGCTGAAATCGAAGTTGACCGTAAAATGCTGGCAGATTTGGCAGTACACGACATCGACGCATTTGGACAGTTAGCAGAAAAGGCAAAAGCTGCCCTGGCTTGATTTACTGTTCGGTCTGTTATTAGACTTACATGATGTAAAACAAGAGCGAGGAAAGGCTATTTGCCTTTTCTCGCTTTTTTATTGGAGAAAATCATTGGAACAACTGACAGAACTGATGGAGCAGGCGCAAAACCAGTTAAGCGAAGCGAATACGCTGGCGGAGCTGGATCAAGTGCGCGTTCATTACCTGGGTAAAAAAGGTCTAATTACCGGGCAGTTAAAGCAATTAGGTAAACTTCCTTCTGAAGAATGCCGTGGAGCAGGGCAGGAAATTAATAAGGCCAAGCAAGCTTTATCCGCAGCCATTGATGCGCGTAAACTTGAGCTTGAAGAGGCCGCCTTAAACGAGCGCCTGCAAAATGAGCGTCTCGACATTACCTTGCCAGGTCGTAAGATGGAGACGGGCAACCTGCACCCGGTAACACGCACCGCAAAACGGATTGAAGAAATATTCATGCAACTGGGTTTTGCTGTGGAAGTTGGCCCTGAAATTGAAGATGATTACCACAATTTTACGGCACTAAATATCCCGGATCACCATCCCTCACGCGCATCCCATGATACCTTTTATTTCGGTGATGGGACTTTACTGCGCACCCATACATCGCCTGTGCAAATCCGTACCATGGAAAATAAAGAACCACCTTTGCGTATAATCGCGCCGGGCAGGGTTTACCGTTGTGATTCGGATGTCACACATAGCCCCATGTTCCATCAGGTCGAAGGCTTAATGGTGGATAAGGATGTCACCTTTGCTGACCTGAAAGGTATTCTGGAAGCCTTTTTCAAGGCTTTTTTTGAGGTTGATGACCTGCCGACACGTTTTCGCCCACACTATTTTCCGTTTACCGAGCCTTCCGCCGAGACCGATATTCAGTGTGTACTGTGTAACGGTGAGGGCTGCAAGGTCTGTGGCAACACCGGCTGGATTGAGGTGATGGGTTGCGGCATGGTCAACCCGGAAGTGTTCCGCCATGTGGGGATTGATCCCGATGTGTATACCGGCTTTGCTTTTGGCTTCGGTATCGACCGCCTGGCGATGTTGCGTTACGGCATAGATGACTTGCGCAAGTTGTTTGATAATGATGTGCGTTTCTTAAGGCAATTTGCATAAAG
>CAZPEE010000147.1:0-4810 GCA_964585525.1 uncultured Cocleimonas sp. | reverse complement strand
ATAAAATCTATCGAACAGCACCCGGATGCAGACAGGCTAACCGTTTGCCAGGTGGATGTGGCTGCTGATGAACTGATACAGATTGTCACCAATGCCAAGGTTGTGGAAGGGCAGAAAGTCCCGGTTGCGATGATAGGTGCGGAGCTTCCCGAGCCGGATGGAAAAGTCTTCAAAATCAAAAAGAGCAAGTTACGTGGCGTTTTATCCCAGGGTATGTTTTGTGGTGCAGAAACCCTGGGCATGGACGAAGCAGGCGAAGGTCTTTTGGAAATTCCCGATGAGGCAGAATTGGGTGCGGATTTGAGGGAGGCACTGAGCCTTGATGATGTCGTGCTAGACCTTGATGCAACCCCGAATCGCGCCGATTTGTTATCGGTTGCCGGTGTTGCGCGGGAAGTTGGCGTGATCACACAAACGCCTGTGATTGATGTCATTATTGAACCGACCAACACAAGCATTGATGATACCTTCCCCGTCACAATTTCAGCTGATGATTTATGCCAGCGCTATGCCGGACGGATTATTCGCAATGTCAATACGCAGGCAAAAACACCGCACTGGATAAAAGAAAAATTACGCCGTTTGGGTGTGCGCAGCTTGGGTCCTGTAGTTGATGTTACCAATTTCGTGATGCTTGCCCTGGGTCAGCCGATGCATGGTTTTGACCTTGATAAACTCGAAGGTGGCATCAATGTCAGGCGCGCAGAAGAAGGTGAAAAACTGACCCTGCTTGATGGCAAGGAAATAACACTGCGTTCCGATACACTGGTCATTGCTGATCATAAAAAAGCACTGGCGCTTGCCGGGATTATGGGTGGTGAGGACTCCGCAGTAAGTAATACGACGACCAATATCTATCTGGAAAGTGCTTTCTTTGTGCCGGAAAAAATCATGGGAAAGGCACGTAGCTATGGGCTGCATACCGATTCTTCGCATCGTTTTGAGCGTGGTGTATCGCCCGATTTGCAGGTTAAGGCACTGGAGCGTGCGACTCAGTTAATCATCGAAATATGTGGCGGTCAGGTTGCGCCACTGACCGATATGGTAACGGATGATGATTTGCAAAAACGCGAGCCAATCCATTATCAACGTAGCCGCACCCAGCGTCATTTGGGTATTGAGGTTGAGGATGCGCGTGTCGAGGATATCATGACGCGCCTGGGCTGCAAGGTTGAAAAAGTTGATGATGGCTGGATGATCACGCCACCTGTTTTCCGTTTTGACCTGGCAACCCCCGAAGATGTTGTGGAGGAGATTGCGCGTATCTATGGTTATGACAATATCCCGGCAGTGCTTCGCCCAATGGAGCCTTTGATTACGTTAAAACCGGAAGCCCAGGTCAGGCAAGATGCATTGCAAAACCTGTTAGTTGCCCGTAGCTACCAGGAAGCGATTACCTATAGTTTCGTCCCTCCAGAGGTAGAATCGCTTTTAAATCCGGGTACAGAGCAGATTCGTTTGGCAAACCCAATTTCTGAAGAGCTGTCCGTTATGCGTGGCACATTATGGTCTGGCCTGATTCCAGCCCTGGATAGAAATGTAAAGCGCCAGCAAAACCGGGTACGCTTGTTTGAGACTGGCTTAACGTTTGTGACTTCTAAAAGTGGTTTGCCCGAACAACGAAAAAAAATCGCAGGTGTTGTGACAGGCCCATTATATGAAGAGCAGTGGAGCGGCGATACGAGGCTGGTAGACTTTTATGATGTAAAAGGTGATGTCGAAGCCTTGTTGGCTGAGGCGAGTGCGCAATCCTTTGAATTTGTACGTGCTGACAATACCGCACTGCATCCTGGTCAATCTGCAAAAATACTTTGTGATGGAAACGAAGTGGGACTTTGCGGCGCATTGCATCCCGCGCTTGAAAAAAAGCTGGATCTGGATCAGCCGGTATTTGTTTTTGAACTTGATATGGATTTAATCAGTGAAAAACAATTGCCGACTTACAGGAAAATCTCACCTTTGCCATCGATTCGCCGTGACCTGGCGCTGTTACTTGACCAGGATGTGGACTATGCCAGGGTGAGTGCTTCGCTTGAAAAGTTAGCCAATAAAGAAATTCCAGAATTTGTCGATTTTATGATTTTTGATGTTTATTCTGGAAAAAAGCTTGATTCGGGACAAAAAAGCCTCGCTTTGGGCTTGATTTTTCAGGACTTTTCACGCACCCTAGAGGAGCAGGAAATTAACGGCTATGTTGAGAAGATCATGGCTAATCTTGCACAAGAAACTGGCGCAATTTTAAGGTAAAAATTTAAAAAGGCGCTATAATTTTATGGATGAAATTAGTGTTTCCAACAAGTAAAAAAACAACCCCTGATACAATAATTTACCAATGTTCCAAAGGTTAGGAGTAAAATCATGACGCTTACCAAAGCAGGTATGGTTGAACAATTGTTCGATGAACTCGGCTTAAATAAACGTGAAGCCAAAGAATTGGTCGAAATGTTTTTTGAAGAAATTCGTACTGCATTGGAGCATGGGCAGAATATCAAGCTTTCTGGTTTTGGAAACTTTATGTTACGTGATAAGGCGCAGCGCCCTGGCCGTAACCCAAAATCGGGTGAAGCCATTCCAGTTAGCGCACGTCGTGTGGTTACTTTTCGTCCTGGTCAAAAACTAAAATCAAGGGTAGAAAAGTATGCTGGAAGCCTCTAATAACAATGAATTACCTACAATTCCGGGGAAACGATATTTCACCATTGGTGAAGTGAGTGACCTTTGCGCCGTAAAGGCACATGTATTACGTTATTGGGAACAGGAATTTCCTGACCTGAAGCCCATGAAGCGTCGCGGTAATCGACGTTACTACCAGCGTAAAGACGTGATTATGATTCGTCAAATCCGTAGTTTGCTGCATGAACAAGGCTATACGATCAATGGCGCACGGCAAAAATTGAGTGGTGAAGAAGCAGATGATGATAGCACCCAGGCTAACCAGCTTTCACGCCAGCTGATTTCTGAACTGGAAGATGTTTTGAAAATATTGCGCTAATCTCACTGCATTACGATGTTTTGCGTGTATTTGTAGTAATAACCGTCACCAATGTCGTGGTAACTTTCTTTCAATCGTAATCCGTTTTCCATCCACACTAATGTATTCCCCGGTACGCAATTCTTTGAGTATCCGGCTAATCATTTCCCTTGATGAACCTACCATTTCAGCCAGATCCTGATGCGTCAGGCGTTCAGTTTTAATCGTTCCATCCAGAGCTTCATGTGCTTCCTTGTATAGGACTTGAACCAACCTGCCGTAGACATCCAGGGATGTCAGGTCACAGATGGTATTGTCCATTTCACGAATCCGCGTCGTGAGTGCCTTGAAAATTAATGAACAAACTTCAGAGTGTTTTGAAATAAACTCATTAAAATGCTGATGGCTTAAGTGCAAGACTTTGGTGTCCTCCACTGTAATAACCGAAGCAGAGCGGGGTGCATCATCCAGCAGGCTCAGTTCACCAAAAAAATCCCCTGCGCCAAGAAACGAAAAAATGGTCTGGTTGCCTTCTTCATCACTCGCTAAAACTTTTAGCCTGCCGTGTAACACAATATATAAGCTGCGCGTGTCATCGCCTTGAGAAATGACAATGGTATTTCGTTTATAACGTAACTCTTTAACGATGCCGGCTAATTCAAACAGTACATCTTCAGGTAAACCCGAGAATAAAGGTAGCCGCAACAGTTGTTGGATGCGGGCTTCAGGGGAGAGTGTTTTTTCCATTATTTTTTTTCCAATGCAGGGGGATTGCCAATAATTATAGTCAGCCATTAGTGTTTTTTTGTGATTATTCTCACATTTTTTTCGTTAACTCCATCACAGTGCTTTATCGCACTTCACGCTATCGTAAAGATCATAATTTTAAAGCGTGGTAATTTTAACGAGTGAAGGGAGTCCACAATGAAAAATTTGAAAACAAATTATAATGCTGCAGTCACCCGCATTGATAAATTACGCATAAACCGGCTTAGGAAGAAAGTACTTAAAAGTTATCAAAGGCTTGGTGAGACAGATGACAGTATTGGTAAAATAAACCATTTGCTTGGATGCTTTTATCAGGATTTCAAACAATCCATACTGTATAAAACAAGTAACAGCCAGGTTTTCCAGGCTATTCACAGTGGTTCTTACCAGCGCTTTAATTTGATGAATGATGAGTTGGTTAAACTATCACTCCACGTTATGCCAAAAGGGACAATAATCCCCATGCATGCACACCCTGGAATGTTTAGTGCAACGTTGGTGGAACGAGGTGTTGTGCAGATAAAACATGACTCTTGGGGGAGGATGGCACCACTCAAGGGTGTAGCCAGCGTTTCACTGCTTGGTGAAAACGAAGTCAGTGTTGGCCTGCCAATAAAAAACAACTTGCATCAAATTCATGCCCAGTCAGATGTTGTTGTCTTTTATAGTTTGAGGATGAAATTAAAACCCCGGCAAACTATTCCAGGCTTGAAAAAACGGTTTGCATTTCCTGGTGTTATTATGGGCTTGATATTGCCTTTTATTTCCATGGGAAGCACAAACAATGCGTTTGCCTTTAATCAAAATAACCAGCAAAATGATCAGAAAGATTATGCTCAATTAGTGCTTGCCAGTGAAAAAGCATTGATTTACCAGGAGGCGGAATTGAACCAGCGAAGCAAAAGCAATATGAAAAAGCTGGCGGCAAAGATGCGTGATTCGGGTCAATATGAACAACAGGTTGAAGCGTTGCAGTATTACCAAAAAGCCGCTCAAGAAGGTGATGCCGAATGCCAATACTGGCTTGGCGTGATGTTTCTTGATGGAAGCGGGGTTACCGAAGATGATGAT
>CAZPEE010000146.1:4906-6372 GCA_964585525.1 uncultured Cocleimonas sp. | reverse complement strand
ATTGAGAAAAAGGCACGCAACTGGGTGGTTGCAACACAGTTTCGCCTGGCGCGTCAGGATGCTTTGATCCATCTTGCCTTTCTGGGCTTGATTACCGGTTTTCTGGCTGGTGGTGTGATTGTATTGTTTCGCCTGCTGGTGGAGAAAACCCAGGATTATTTGTTACCGGGAACAGGCCCGGAGAACTACGAAGCCCTGCCGTCGTTGATGCATTTTTTGTATCCTGTTATTGCCAGTATTGTCCTGGCAATTATTTTTTATAAATGGTCAAAAGGTATACGTGTACTTGGTGTGGCACGCGTCATGGAACGGGTTGCTTATCATCAGGGTTATTTGACCGTGCGAGGCGTTATTTTACAATTTATAGGTGCAGCGGTTGCCATCATCGGTGGTCATTCGGTGGGTAGGGAAGGCCCGCATGCTTATCTAGGGGCTGGGGTGGCGAGCCTTTTTGGTCAGTTTTTCAAATTACCCAATAACAGTATCCGTACCCTGGTAGCCAGTGGTGCAGCGGCGGGTATCGCCGCATCGTTTAATACGCCCCTGGCAGGCGTGATTTTTGCACTCGAAGTCATCATGATGGAGTATGCGCTAAACAGTTTTGTACCCGTTATGATGGCGGCGGTGGTGGCAACGGCTCTATCCAATGCGGTGTTAGGTGGCGACCCTGCCTTTAGCATTCCGCTGTTGCAGGCAACGCCCTTGAAAGAAATTCCCTTTGTGCTGATTCTTGGTGTCGTGGTTGGCACCTTCGCTGCCCTGTTTAACCATGTACTAACCCTGATTACGACCCATACACAGTCGATAGCGATATGGTGGCGATTGCTTGCATCGGGTGTGCTGGTTGGTTTAATTGCCATGTTTCAACCGGAAGTCCTGGGGATTGGTTATGATACGGTGAATGCCAGTTTGCTCGGGGAATTTGCATTAGGTACGTTGCTCTTGTTAACCGTTGGCAAATTAATGGCCACCAGCCTGAGCGTCGGCCTGGGTGTGCCGGGAGGCATGATCGGCCCGGCTTTTTTTCTCGGGGCAACGCTTGGGGGCGTGGTTGGTATTGCCGCAAGCTGGGTGTATGGTGATACACACATCGGTTTTTATGCCTTGCTTGGCATGGGTGCGATGATGGGCGCAAGTTTGCAAGCACCCCTGGCAGCCTTGACGGCCATCATGGAGCTTACCTACAATCCCGGTATTATTATGCCGGGTATGCTGGTGATTGTTGTGGCGCAATTAACGACCAGTGAGTTGTTCAAAAAACAATCGTTGTTTATTACCCTATTACGTTCCAATGGACTGGATTATTCGGTGGAACCCGTGTTGCAGGTGTTGCGCTCGGTAGGCGTTGCAAGTGTTTTGAATGATAAATTTGAACGGCATCCATTTGAAATTAGTCGTGAAGAAGCCAACGCGTTGCTGCATCGTGATTTTGACTGGATTATTATCAACGATAAAGAAGGGCAGGT
>CAZPEE010000146.1:2763-4806 GCA_964585525.1 uncultured Cocleimonas sp. | reverse complement strand
GAAAATTTGCTGCAGGCGCATGAATTATTTGAACGCGGCGCAGAGGCATTGTATGTGGTTTTTCAAAAAAGCCAGGTCACTAAGAATACGCCAATCTATGGTATTTTAACCAGGGAAATGGTCGAAGAAGCTTATTTGCCCAAATTACCAGCCGGAATCAAGCATGTATCGTAAACAATTAAAACGATCACGAAAACAACTCATGTCAGTGCGTATCTGGCGCACCCGCATTGTGTTCTTTGTGGGCGCTATTCTGGTTGGTTTGTCGGCCTCGCTGGTTGCCTTTGGCAGTGACCTGTCTTCACACTGGTTTAACCTGATCACACAGGATAGGCCCTGGTTAGCCTTTATTATCACACCTGTGGGTTTAATGCTGATCATTTATTTGACGCGTACTTTTTTCCCTGGTGCAGAAGGTAGTGGTATTCCACAGGCGATTGTTGCCTTGCGCCAGAATCGCAAAAAACACCTGCGCTACAAGTTGTTATCCATCCGTATTGCTATCGGTAAAGCGCTGATGATCTTTTTAGGCTTGTTAAGTGGCGCATCCATTGGACGTGAAGGGCCCACAATCCACATTGCAGCTTCAATTTCTTTTGCCTTGACACGCTATGCACGTTTTCCCCATTACGATGTGGGACGTGGCCTGATTCTGGCAGGTGGTGCGGCAGGTTTGGCGGGTGCTTTTAATACACCACTGGCAGGGATTGTGTTTGCCATTGAGGAACTGGCGAAAAATTTTGAATCTAAAACCAGTGGCACGGTTTTGACGGCGGTGATTGTATCCGGTTTGACGGCGTTATCCATCAACGGTAATTACAGCTATTTTGGTGTGGTTGGTGCCCAGGTTGAAATGCCTTCAATTTTAATCGTGGTGCTGGTTTGTGGGGTCGTCGGTGGTGTGCTGGGTGGTGCGTTTAGCGCATTGTTAGTGCATGGCGGTCGTAAAATAGCGCCTTTTCGTAATCGCCACCCTTATCTATTGGCTGGTTTGATTGGCTTGCTGCTGGCAGGTATTGGCTATTACTCCATGGGTCAAACCTGGGGTACGGGTTACGAAGAAGCAAAACTGGCTTTATCAGGTGAAGGGCAGGGGGAGATGGGCTACCCGATGATGAAGTTTGCAGCAACCTTGTTATCATACTGGACGGGAATCCCAGGTGGTATTTTTGCGCCATCCTTGTCCATCGGTGCGGGTTTGGGTCATTGGCTGTCAAACTGGATGCCTATGGCAAGTGTTTCAACCGTTGCGTTACTGGGAATGGCAGCCTACTTTACCGGGGTTGTGCAAACACCCATAACGGCGGTAGTGATTATTATGGAAATGACGGGCAACCAGGAAATCCTGTTACCTTTAATGGCGACCTGCCTGATCGCTGATGGGCTTTCTAAAATCGTTAGCCCCCAACCGATTTACCGTGCCTTGGCGGAGGACTTTATGCGCGGACTTGCTAAGCAAAAGAAGGCTGGGAGCCTGTCCGGGAACGAGAAGTAAACGATTATGAATAATAGAAATGCATATGTGCAAGGCATTGTTCTTCTGCCAAGGAGCGATAAACGTGGGGTTGTCCAATTTTTTTAATTGATTGTTTTTAAATGTTTGCAGGCTGGTTTAAAACCACCTTTGCACGCTTTTTTGTAAAGCATAGAAGCCTTAATTCTATCTTTTTTGATCCCTTCTCCTGTTTCATAGGCTAGACCGAGAATGGAGCAACCCACAGCTATGTTAAGCTTACAGGATTTATTGTAGGCATTATAAGCAAGACTTAGATTTTTTTTCTTACCTCTTCCATTTTTAAATATCCCGCCAATGTTATAGCACGCTTGACCAACATTGTTATTACAACCTTTAGCAAATAAAGAATAAGCTTTGTTATAATCTTGCTTGACTCCTGTTCCTTTGTAATAAGCATTTCCCAAATTAAAACATCCTTGCGTTGATCCAAGTTTACATGCTTTTTTATAAAGATTTGTTGCAACCTCTTTAGGATTAGTTACCGTGGGCATAGTATTTGCTATGGTTGCTTGATTAAAACATGCATT
>CAZPEE010000146.1:0-2663 GCA_964585525.1 uncultured Cocleimonas sp. | reverse complement strand
GATTCGTACAAAGTCATGGCTAAAGAAATATCTTTTTTTACCCCTTTTCCATGCTCATAAAGCGTACCCAGCATAATACAGGCATCACTTATTTTTCCATCCATACAAGCTGATCCGATTAGTGCATATGCTTTATCATTATCAACTTTTACATTATCTCCAGCATAGTAGGCACTACCAAGAATAAAGCAGGCTTGATAGTCTTTTGAGCTACATTTTTCTTGTAGTAACGTTACGCTTAGAGGTTTTTCTCGATTTTTTATAGCGTTTTGAATAACACTTCCATCGCTTCCTTTGCTATCCAGTGTATCTTCACCATCTCCTCCATCAAGCGAATCTGAAACCTGGTCATTTCCAGCAAAGAGATTATCTTTGCCTTTATTTCCAAATATATTGTCGCGACCTATCCCCCCATCAATAAAATCGTCTCCATCTCCTCCTTCTATATGGTCGTCTCCTTTATTTCCGCTTATGATGTCATCACCTTTTCCACCACAAATCGTATCATTCCCAGCATTTCCAATGATTAGATCATTCCCACCTAGTGCATTAATAACATCATCACCAGAAGTACCAATAATATAATCATCGCCCTCTGTTGCTTTAAGAGTGACGGGTAAGCCATTGCAGTAGAAGTGTTGATCCTTTGGTTCTATTTTTTTATAAATAAAAGATGCCGTTTTACAGGCTTTCTCATTCCCACTTTTGCAGGACTTACTTACTAAGTCATAAGCCTTAGTTATATTTTTCTTAATACCTTCTCCCTTGAAAGTCATTACTCCTAGATTAAGACAGGCACTTGAATTTGAATCTCTACCATAACAAGAATCTTGATAATAAGTGATCGCTTTTGTTTTATTTTGCTTAACATGCAAGCCAGTATCATACATAACACCAAGGTTGTAACAGGCTAAACTATCGTCATGAAGACAAGCCTTTTCAGTTAATTTCATCGCCTTTTTTTTGTTTTTTTCTACCCCCTTACCTTGTTGATAAAATACAGCTAGATTTAAACAAGCAGACCAGTTATTTTGATCGCAAGCTATTGTGTAGCGTTTGCTTGCTTCTACAAAATTAACCTTAACACCTATACCAAATTCATAAAGTGCACCAGCATTTGTACATGATGCAACTTCACTAAACTGATTGCATGATTTATCAAAAATACCCAGCGCCTTTTTTTCATTCTTTTTGACACCTTTACCTTTAAGGTATCGTAAACCAGACTCAAAACAAGACTTTGCGTCTCCATCCTTGCATGACTTTTCGAGTTCATCTATTTTTAGTATTTCAGCATATAGTAAATGACTAACCATGGTGATTACAATGACGAACAATAAACGTTTCATACATGAAACCCATCTTGATAAAAAACAAAATTATAATACAAGCCACTTGATGGAAAAAGAGTAAAAATACTTAGAAATATTCAAATGGCAAATAACTAACTAAAGCCTGAATTAGTGACTCTACTACGGCACATAACGTAAGCTCTTAATTCATTATTTATCGCATTCGGTTTAAAAAATACCCGCTTGCGCTAAAGCATAATTGAGTGCAGTAGCGCTCACTAAATCTAAGGGTGAAGCTAAGATTTTTTAAAATCCCGCGCTAAACCAACATCTTACGCCCTGTTATTCGCATTGAAGTCACGGATTCAGGTAAAAGCGAGAAAAATCATTTTACTTGAAACCTTTTATTATTCGTGATGACAAATACACGTTAATTTAGAGACTCATTTACTTAAGGCTATTATAAACATGAAAAAATCAATTATTCTCTCACTGCTTCTTATTACAAGCTTATCTGTTGCTAATGCTAAACCCTTAGCAAAACCATCTTCAGGACAAATTAAAAAACTCATTAAAAAGATGTTGTTAGAATCTAAAACAACCATTTTTGCAGGTATAGATGGAGATGCCTACGGTAATGATGTTAAGTGCAACAATATCAGTGTGAATAAAATAAACCTCCTTAAAATAGGCAGAGCATCAAGCAATTATTATGAAAGATCTGGTAATTATATTAACAGTGAATTCAAGGTGAAATTTACAATCCGAGGGGCATGTGATTTAAGTTCTGCATACAAAATAAACCCATTTGAATATGATAAATATAAAGATGAGTTACGAAAAGCCAATAGATTTCACGAGAAAAAGCCTACTCCTGTTATGCTTATGGCTTTGAGTGGGAGAGTCCCTTTTAGAAGCAATATTCCTTATGAGGTTTATTTTTCAACAGATGATTATGGTGACTGGTATGCTGTTGAAAACCCTGTGTCTGCTAAGAAGGAGGATAGGTCTTACTCTGACGCTACTAAAGCGTATTTAAAAAAACTTTTTTATAAAACAAATAGATCTAAGGTCAAAACCTGGGAAAAAGAACAAATCATCGCAAAAAATAAATTAAGTGATGATGCTGAAAGAGGAGCAGGCCTTATTCGCTATGATCGGCTATTGACAACAGAGCTTAGAAAACAGCTTTTTACTCAACCCAAACACATACGAGAATTTGTTTTCAGTTCATACTGGAAGCTTGCACAACGGGGAGACAGAGCCCTATCAAATCGGTTTCTTAGAGAAGTATTTAAACAAATGAAGTTAAAAGCAGCGAGAGAGAAGTCTCCTAAAAGAATGGGGAATACCAGCTCAAGTAACAGCCAT
>CAZPEE010000145.1:0-6448 GCA_964585525.1 uncultured Cocleimonas sp. | reverse complement strand
TATTTTCAAACCAGTAAGGATGTTGTGCAAAATCGTTAACTACAGATAATTAACTACCGATAATACAGTAATTTACGAAAAAATTTAATGCCCTGTATTCATTAATCGCTTTGCGGCAAGTTGGTGATCGCTGGCATGGCGACCAATACCGAGAAACACCCCATTTTTTTGATAAAGCCGTATCATGGAAGCATCCGGGATATCTTTGCGCGCCACTTTCAGACCATTTTGTATGCGTTTGGTTTCATCATCTGATAGCGTCATTCGCGGGTGTTTGATGAGTGCGGAATCTATGGGTAAAAGGGTATTTAAAAGTGTATTTTCACTGTGTTCCAGTAACAATAATTCTATCTCTTCTATGGTATAAAGCTTTGTACAATCAAAGGGTTCAACTTCTGTGCGCCTTAATTGGCTTAGGTGTGCACCACAACCTAGTTGTTCGCCAATGTCCTGGGCAAGTGTGCGAATATAAGTGCCTTTGGAGCAAAGGACATCCAATGTAATGCGGTTGTTTTTATGTTCTATGAGGTTTAATTCCAGTATTTTGATGGTACGTGCTTTGCGTTTTACTTCTATGCCTTTACGTGCCAGTTTGTAAAGTGGCTGCCCATTGTGTTTAAGTGCTGAATGCATCGGTGGAATTTGTTGAATTTCACCTTTGAATTGATCCAGAACAGCCAGGATTTGCTGTTCTGATAAGGTGGGGATTTCACGTGTTTGTAAAACCTCGCCTTCTTTGTCGCCTGTTGTGGTGGTTGCGCCAAGCTGGGCTGTGCAGGTGTAACGTTTGTTAGCATCCAGCAGGAAAGCGGTAACCTTGCTTGCCTGTCCGAAACAAATAGGAAGTACGCCTGTTGCCAGCGGGTCGAGGTTGCCTGTATGGCCAGCTTTTTTTGCATTAAACAGGTAGCGAATTTTTTGCAAGGCGCGGTTGGAGCTGATACCGAGTGGTTTATCGAGCAGTAAAATACCGTCGACGTCCTTGCCTTTGCGCCTGGCCATCGCTAATTTATGGCTCTTTCTGGTCTGAGGCAACGGCCTGGTCAATCACATGGGATAAATCATTGGCGCGTTGTTCGGTATCATCGTAGATAAAGGTCAGGGAAGGGGTGTTACGCAGTTTGATGGCACGCCCCAGTTCGCGGCGCAAAAAGCCGGCGGCGCTGTTCAGTCCTTTTTCACAAGCCTCGTGTTCATCCTGATTGAGCGCATCAAAAAAGACTTTGGCTTTGGATAGGTCTTTGGTGACTTCCACATCAAGGATGCTTACCATGCTGACACGCGGGTCTTTGATTTGATTGCGTATCAGCATGGCAAGCTCACGTTTGATTTGCTCGCCGATGCGGTCGGTGCGGGAATAATCGTAAGGCACTGTGTTTTATTCCGCCGATTAAGTCTTGCTAAGTGTGCGTTGAACTTCAGTGCGGGTGAAGACTTCAATTAGGTCGCCTGCTTTTACATCGTCGTAGTTTTTCACGCCGATACCACATTCGGTGCCCATTTTAACTTCTTTGACATCATCCTGGTGGCGGCGCAGTGATTCCAGCTCACCTTCATAAATAACCACGTCGTTACGCAATACGCGAATAGGCTCGCCTTTTTTGACGCTGCCTTCAATCACCAGACAGCCTGCAATCTGACCAAAGCCGGAGCCTTTGAAAACGTCCTTAACTTCGGCAATACCCACCAGTTCTTCACGAAGCTCTGGTTTTAACAGGCCGCTCATGGCATCGCGGACATCGTCAATCAGTTCATAGATGATACTGTAGTAGCGAATTTCCACGCCTGATTCTGCGGCAATACGTCGTGCGGCTGCATCGGCCCGAACATTAAAGCCCAGGATGGATGCTTCGGCAGCCTGTGCCAGAGAAATATCAGTTTCACTGATGCCACCAACGCCAGAAGAGACAATTTTTACTTCAACTTCAGGCGTAGACAGTGCGGTTAAAGAGCTTTTGATGGCTTCGGCAGAGCCATGCACGTCTGCCTTAAGTAGAACATGCAGCGTAGATTTTTCGCCATCTTGCATCTTTTCAAACATGGCATCCAGTTTGGCTGCCTGCTGTGTTGCAAAGTGTGATTCTCGCTCCCTTTCATGGCGTTGTTGAGCCAGTTCACGCGCTTTACGTTCGCTATCCAATACCACAAGCTGATCACCCGAGGCCGGTGTGCCGGATAGTCCAAGAATCTCAACGGGTGTGGAAGGGCCTGCTTCATTGACGGCTTGTCCCAGGTCATTAAGCATGGCGCGGATACGTCCATACTCTGAACCAACCAATACAATATCGCCTTTTTTCAAGGTGCCTTCTTTCACCAGAATGGTTGCCACTGCACCACGACCTTTTTCAATGCGTGATTCGACCACGGAACCGGTGGCAGGGCCTTCCTTGCGCGCTTTAAGTTCTAATACTTCTGATACCAACAGAATGGCTTCAAGCAGGTTATCAATACCTTCGCCGGTTTTTGCTGAAACATTCACAAATACATCTTCGCCACCCCAGTCTTCCGGGATAACTTCAAACTTGGAGAGTTCACTTTTAACGCGCTCAGGATCAGCTGCTTCCTTGTCTATTTTGTTGATCGCAACAATCAGGGGGACGCCAGCTGCACGGGTATGTTTAATGGCTTCTTCAGTTTGTGGCATCACGCCATCATCGGCTGCAACAACCAGGATGACGACATCCGTTGCCTGGGCACCACGTTCACGCATCTGGCTAAACGCCGCGTGACCCGGTGTATCGAGGAAGGAAATAACACCGTTATCGGTCTCGACCTGGTAAGCACCAATGTGCTGGGTGATTCCGCCTGCTTCACCGGATGCCACGCGGCTTGCACGAATGTAGTCCAATAGTGAGGTTTTACCATGGTCAACATGACCCATGATGGTAACCACGGGTGGTCGAGGCTGTTTTTCGTATTGGTCGACATTAACCATTAGGTCGGTGACTGAAGTCTCAACGTCTTTTGGTTTCGCAGCAGAGGCCTTGTGACCCATTTCCTCAACAATCAGGATGGCTGTATCCTGGTCGATCACCTGGTTAATGGTTGCCATTACGCCCATGCCCATCATGGCTTTGATAACATCGGCACCTTTTACGGCAAGTTGTTGCGCAAGTTCTGAGACGACTATGGTTTCGGGGATTTCTACCTCACGTATGATTGGGTCAACAGGTTTCTCGAAAGCATGCTCAGTTGATTGTTCGATAGTGACATTTCTGGAACGCTTACCTTTCTTTTTACGACGACCGCTTTTATCACTCTTGATATGAAGTTGCCCAGGCCCTTGTGAGCGACCCTGGAAAGGTTTCTTTTTGCCTTTGTTTGCATTGGCATTTGCAGCAGGTGTCGATGGCGTAGCCTTTCGATCCGCTGTTGTGCCGGGGGCAGGTTCTGGCCGTTTACGCGAAGGACGTTTTTTTAATGCCGAGGAGGCTTCTGCGCGGGCTGCGGCTGCAAGTGCCTCGCGTTGCTCTTTTGGTGTTAATGGCACAACGGGTTTGGCAGGTTCTTCAGCAACTTCCGTTGTGGTTTTTGTAGCCGTGCCTTGCGTGGTTTCAGTTTCTGTTGTTTCAGCGCTTGATTTAGCTTCTGGCTTAAGTGCTGCTTCATCAGGCTTTGCATCTTCCGCCTGGACAGCTTCTTTTTCAGCCTTGCGCTGTTCGCTTGCCTGTTTGCGCTCTTCCCTGGATTTTCGGCTGGCATCAACGGCAGCTTCTCGTGCTTCACGTTCCTTGCTTAGCTGTTCGGATAATTCACTGGCGCGGTTTGACGTGGCTGGCAAATCATCAGCCGTTGTTTCTGTGGCTGCGGGAGCGGCAGCTGCAACAGGGCGTGTAAAGCTTTTTTTGCGGCGCACTTCTACCGAAACATTACTTTTTGATCCGCTTACGTTGAGCTCGCTGGTTGAACGGCGCTTCAGGGAGATTTTTCCGCCTGGTTTTTTAGCCGTACCCGTTGGTGTACTGCTTTGTGACTGGCGAATATGCTCCAGCAATTTTAGCTTTTGTGCATCGCTGATAGTATCATCTGCGCCCGTTACATCAATGCCTGCATCTTTTAATTGTTGCAGCAACGTGTCGACAGGAGCTCCGATGACTTCGGCCAGTTGTGTTACGCTTGTCTCTGACATTATAGTGTTCTCCGGTTCCTGTGGGGTTACGCATTGTTACTTTCTGCTTCGGCTGTTTGGGCAGCGTCAGCTTCTGCAGCTTCGGCAAACCAGGGCTCGCGTGCTGTCATAATCAGCTTGCCTGCCAGTTCGTCGTCGATGCTTTCGATTTCGGTTAATTCATCCACCGATTGTTCAGCAAGGTCTTCCATGGTACAGATGCCTTTGCTTGCCAATAGCTGCGCCAGTGAGTTACTCATGCCTTTCATGTCCAGCAAGTCCTGGGCAGGTTTTCCGCCTTCGCCGGTAATCGCCAGTGCGAGCAGGGCGTTACGTGCGCGACTACGCAGCTCTTCTGCAATTTCTTCATCAAACTCTTCGATTTTCAAGAACTCTTCGGTCGGTACATAGGCAACTTCATCCAGGCTGGAGAAGCCTTCTTCAACCAGGATGGAGGCAACTTCTTCGTCAACATCCAGTTTGTCGGCAAATAATTCAACCATGATTTTTTGTTCGCCACGGCTTTTATCTTCGGCTTCCTGTTCGCTCATGACATTGAGTGTCCAGCCGCTTAACTGGCTGGCAAGGCGCACGTTTTGACCGCCTTTGCCAATGGCCTGCGCAAGCATTTCTTCGTCGACACCAATATCCATGCTCTTTTTGTCTTCGTCAATGACGATGGACAAGACTTCCGCAGGTTGCATCGCATTAATCACAAATCGGGCTATATCGTCTTCCCAGGGGATGATGTCAACGCGTTCGTTATTCAATTCGTTGGTTACCGTCTGGATACGCGAGCCACGCATACCCACACAGGCACCTACCGGGTCAAGGTTGGGTACGTTGGCACGTACCGCAATTTTTGAGCGGGAACCGGGGTCGCGGGCAGCCCCCATAATGTCGATAAGTTCCTGGCCAATTTCCGGTACTTCCAGTTTAACCAGTTCAACCAGGAATTCTTCGTCCGAGCGGCTCACGATCATTTGCGGGCCACGTGCATCTTCGGCGATTTCTTTTAAAATACCACGCATGCGTTCACCCACACGCGCCACTTCGCGGGGGATCATCTGGTCACGCGGGATCAGTGCTTCACTGTTATCACCCATGTCCAGTACGATGCCACGTCGGTCTACGCGTTTTACCGTGCCCAGTACCAACTGACCGATTTGATCGCGGAATTGATCTGCAATTTTTTCGCGTTCGGCGCGGCGCACGCTTTGCATGATGACCTGTTTGGCTGTTTGTGCGGTGATGCGACCAAATCCGACGGATTCCATTGGCTCTTCGAGGAATTCGCCGACTTCGAGCCCGAGGTTTCTTTCATCCGCATAGCTTTTTAGTATGTGGCGTTCTGGTGATTCGAAATTAGGATCTTCATCATCCATGATTTCCCATTGGCGGAAGGTTTCGTAATCGCCGGTTTCACGGTCAATAGCGACACGCACGCCCATCTCAGGGTTGAAGCGTTTTCGGGTTGCTGTTGCAAGTGCTGTTTCGACTGCCTGAAAAATAAGTTCAGGGTCAAGGTTTTTCTCGTTAGAGAAGGCATCTACAACGTATAGTATTTCTTTGCTCATAGTGTTAACCCTGTTTAATCCAATACGACTCTGGTTCGATCAATAATGTCAAATGGAATCTCAAAATCCTGATTATCGACGTTGATGGTCAGTTGAGTTTCGTTGACGTCTTTTAACGTACCCTTAAAATTCCTTCTATCATTAATAGCAGTGCGGGTACGTATTTTAATGTTATCGCCGAGATAGTCCGTATATTGCTCTGGTGTGAACAGGACACGATCCATTCCCGGTGAGGATACTTCTAGAATATAGGCTACTGGAATCAAATTTTCCACATCCAGTACCGCACCGATCTGGCGGCTGACTTTGGCACAGTCGTCCACCGTAACGCCTTCTTCTTTTTCAATAAAAATCCGCAGCAAGGCGCTCTCGCTATGGGGGCGGTATTCATAGCCCCAAAGGATATAGCCTAAGCCTTCAACAGTGCTTTTTACTAATTTGTCTAATGCTGTTTGCACTGTATCAATGGTTCCTTTATAAAATATGCAAGTAGTTCTACCGGTAATAACTACAGGTAATAAAAAAGCCCCGTTAAAACGGGGCTTTTTTATTATGAGTGCTGTGTTTGAATCTTTAAAAAACAGCACTCTCTGAATTTGGTAGCGGGGGCAGGATTCGAACCTACGACCTTCGGGTTATGAGCCCGACGAGCTGCCAGACTGCTCCACCCCGCATCAGAAGGAGCGCATTATAGGGAGTCTTATAGTCAAGATCAAGCATATTTCGTTCTATTTTATCGTCTATTTAACTGTGTTAAATAAAC
>CAZPEE010000144.1:0-6453 GCA_964585525.1 uncultured Cocleimonas sp. | reverse complement strand
GGTATTACCCTTTATTAAGTAGTAAGCAAAGGCTGTGCCAAACCCCAGGAAAAAGAATAAAAAAACCTATAACCAATTGTTTTTATTATTTAAATTTATTTTTTTAAGGTAACTAATAGCTACAAAACATAAACCATGAAAGGCTTTTTTACTTAAAATCTGCCAAATTGACAGTTATCCTACTGTCAATATGGCGTTGTAAAAAAACACAACTTCACGGTGAAAAAACCACAGATTTGATACAAGCGGTTCTTATAAACTAAAACTCCCCAGTAGCACCTGCTGTTATCACTGCAAGCATCGCTTGATTAATACGAATAGCGACTTCGGCCAGCTCGGGAGGAATCATTTCATTATCAATCGTCATATCCATATTGCGCATCATCAGCCAGGTATTTCCTTTGCCATCATCCGTAATAGAAATCTGGCAAGGAATATAGGCTGCGTAAATCCTGTTTTTAGAAACCAGCTCACCCGCATTTTCAACATTACAAAACTGGAACATTTCCAAATGTGGGGTTTTTATGCCTTTGCTATTAAGTTCTGCGCTCATCTGGTGCCTCGCGACTAGTTTAAAGTTTAAAGAAGCTGCCTTGGAGATCATCGCTTGAGCTGCGGCTTCAATGGTGACTCCTTCTTTTAAGCGCATTTGTAAAAGGCTTTGCGATATTTCAGATATGATGACTTGCGGGTCTTTATTTTTACCTGCCTTCTTTTGCTGGATATTATTTCTAGATGGTACGCTGGCGGTGGCATTATTGTCCGCCCGTGCAAGCGGGTAAAACAAGAAAAGCATTAGCATTGCAGACATAACGTACAGATAGATTTTTTTCAGGATATTCATTGCTTACTCCCTGTTTTAGTTTCTGGTGATTCAGGATGAAACTCCAACCCACCTGTTTTTGATATTTTAAATTTACCATGCAAACCGGCGATTAAACGCAAATCCCGTTGCGATGGACTCAGGATAATTTCACCCCGGGAAGTCACCTTGAATGAACCAGCAAAGTTATCACTGCCGCGTTTTTCTTCACCTTTTTCAGATGTAACAATACCCATACCCGACATGCCAACCATACCCGACATCGCCATCATGCCCTGCATACTCTCTTTTGGCTCTTTTGAAGCTACCAGCTTTTTGCGCTCTATCTGTTTCTGTTTCGTCAAATGGGTCAAATGTGCGGCTAATGCCCTGATTTGTTGCTGGTCAAAATCATCAAAGGTATCATCTTCAGGGTCATCATCGTGATAGCGTTTACGGGCTCTAAATTTGCTAATCTGGCTTAAAATATAACTGGCATATTGGCCTGCGATCATGGGGGCACCTTTTTTCGGCTTACCCATCGCTTCTGGGCCATGACATGTTTTACATTCTTTTCGGAAAAGCCGTTTACCTCTTTCCTGATCCCCCTTTAAAACCGGAATCTCCGGTAAGTCCATTTTTTCCAGGTTAATCGTCGCCAGGTAATGTGAAATATCGCTAATGTCTTTATCTGTCATGCTTTTAATGCCTGAAGATAAGACCATTGGCGCATATTCACGTGTACCATCTCGATAATAGGCCAGTTCTTTGGCTATATATTTTGCGGGCAAACCAGCCAGTCGAGGCGACATGGAACCCGGTGTTCCCTGCCCGTAAAGGCCATGACACAAGGCGCAGGTATTGTTTATTTTCCGGGCATTTGCAATATCATAGGCAAACCCGGATTGGGCTACGAAACCCAGGCCTGTTAGTAAAAAGAACTGTTTTATGCGTTTAATCATTTTTCCTCCCTGGCTTTGTTGGTTGCTTTTTGAACACTTATTATTTTTCTAATGAAGTGGCAACCATGGTTTAAAATTTAAAACCTCATCAAGTTGCTCTTTGCTAAACAAGGACTCAATAATTGGAAACAATTCTGTCTCTTCCATGATTGAATGACTTTTTAAAACACGGGCAAAATCAGCCAGGTCTCTTTTGGCTGTCTCGGGGCTAATCTCCTCAACAATAGTCCGCATAAAGCCATGTTCTTTGCCCAGTTGAATACATAGATCAAGGTGTTCTTTGTGATTCTGTATCAAGGGTGCAAAAATCATCCGCTCTTCATGTTGCAAATGGGTTTCAAGCTCGGTTTCATTATATTTTTTTAACAGGTCTATACCTTCCAGCAACGCAGCAGCACTTCCCTGATTAACAATTTTGGCAATTTTTTCAGCCATTAAAATACTGTCTTGATGCTCTTTTGACAGTTTTTGTAATTGTTCACATCGTCTTTGTTTTTCAAGCTGTTTCATTTCATGGAATCCTGTAATATTTCAATTTCTTCCAGTTTCTGCATAATCTGCTTTTTAATCCGGTTCTTTTCCTTAAAAGGATCAAATCCCTGTAAAAACCGGGGGTTGGACTCTTTAGGCCGTGTTTTAGCCCAATCTGGCTCCAACAGGCTCATACCCGGCCACCTATGCCGTGGATATTTATAGGCGGTGTTATACCAGGCACGACCACCGTGGCAGCCATAACAACTATCACCACTTATATCACCCGCTTTTTCAATTGCATCCGGGTTTAAATAATTGACTTGATGACGCCTGGTTCTAAAAATCGCATGGCAAACATTACAGTTATTGTTATATGTATCTCTTACCTTAATCCAATCTCCCGCCAAGCCCGGCATGGTGCTGGCATCAAACTTGCCATGACACATCACGCAAATATCAGGATCAACCAATTTACGGATTTTTTGTTTCACCTGGCCTGATTGAATTAAGTAGGATATTTCCACACCAGGATCATGTCCCTGATGACAGGTACTGCATTTTAAATCCATCAACTGTTTTGCCATTTTTGAGGTTAAATGGCGCTGATGAAACGTTTGTTGTTCACCTTCGTAGGTATCCAGTGTTTGATACCATGCCAGGGCTTCATTCGCTTTAACACCTGCGGGTGATGTTTCCAATACCTTGTCCTCAAGTACATCGGAATGGCAAGCCAGGCACTGCTCATTACTTGCTTTATCAATAGCAGGCTTAAAATGAATGGGGTTCCAGCGTGCCTGATGTTGATCCTGTGGTGTCTGTACAACGTGTTCTGCTCCCGCCTTAGACACCGGTTTTATGTTTTGCGGAGCTGCTTGTTTCAAGGCAGGCATCTTGGGTGCAACTGGCGCTGTGGGTGCAAAAGGTTCTTGTGGTGCAACATGGCTTTCTGCGTAAACCATAGAAAAAGCTATGGCCAGAAAACCAGATAGAAACCATAAACCCGGAGAACGCAACGTATAAACTCTCATCATAATTCCTCCCTTAACCATCACGCGTAAACACATGGGCTTTAGCCGTTGCCATACCATCCCAACCTGCGCGGTGCTTTAGCCTGGTTTTTTTCAAGCTCACTTTGACCGAATTATAGGCAAAGGCCCCCGACGGGCTTGGTGAATCGTACGTCAACATATTCGGGTTTCCACCGCGATCCACATTATTTTCATCCAGGTCCAGCCAGGTTCCTTCATAGATAATTAACACTCCCGGCATACAACGCTCTGAAAGATAGGTAGGCAAAACAATCTTGCCAATCTGGTTCCAGACTTCGACGGTATCACCAGACTGTATCCCCAACCGTTTGGCATCTAACGGGTTAATGGTAACTTCCTGTTCATAGGTCTCACGCAAGGTTTGCAAATTGTTAAAAATGGAGTGGGTACGTTGCCGTGGGTGTGGTGTAATCAGGTGGAACTCATGGTCTTTATTGCCTGCATAGCTATCTGCCTCCCAGGGACTAATCCACTTGGGTATAGAGGGCACATGATAACCGTATTGGGTCTTTTTCCAGTCACTGATATTGGCGAGTTCGGTGCAGAGAATTTCGATCTTTCCAGAGGCTGTCGGGAAGCGCTTGCCTTTTTCGATCTGATCCCTAAAGCCAACCAATGGCTTATCAAACTTGACCTTGTAAATACCGATTTTTTTAAAATCCTCCCAGCTCATGGGGATATGTTGATGCCCCATAACTTTTTCATTCCACCAGGTTTTTAAATAGCTTTCGTCCACCGCATCGGGGTTATTCCAATAATCCCGGTTTGCGCGTGGATTATATTTTTTGCCAAAGCCCAGACGATAGGCCAGCTCGGTAAATACCTGGAAATCCGTTTTACTCTCACCCAGCGGATCAATTACTTTGGGTCGGTGGATATAATAATGCCCTTTGTACCAGGGTAAACCCGCATCGTGGCGTTCAAAATGGGTACAAATTGGCAGTAACACGTCTGCGTAAATACCTGATGCGGTAATGGTCTGATCCAGACAAACGACGAGGTCGAGTTTTTGTATGGCTTCAATTTCCTTACCAATGTTAGTCAACTGGTTTAACCAATTGGACCCCTGCCAGAAAATCGCACGGATATTAGGCACTACGCCATCCAGCTTGTCCTGACGCGGCCACAAGCCCGCCTCCTCACGCGTCACATTCGGATAGTTATTAACAATGTGCGCCCAGCGGTCTGATTTGATTGAGGCATGCCAGATATTGGAATATTCATCATAAGGATAAGCCGTACCTTCGGCATGCCAGCCTTTACCAACACCTTCGGCGCAGCCACCAAGAATACCAATATTGCCTGTCATCGCCTGTAAGGCAGATGCCATACGGTTGTACTGCTCACCATAAATATTTCGCCCTGGCCCCCAGCAAGCCTTAAGCGCAGCGGGTTTGGTGCGTGCATACATATCGGCAAGTTTAATGATATCTTTGGCCGCTACACCGCAAATCTTTTCCGCCCACTCGGGTGTTTTGGGTGTTTTATCGTACTTACCCAGAATATAATCCTTAAAATTCTCTTGTCCATTCGGTGAGTTTTTCGTCCACTCAGGCATAGTCGCGGCATCCATACCCTGGGTGAATTTATTGATAAAATCCTGATCATGAAGATTATGAGTGAAAATATAATGCGCCATGCCCGCCATCATTGCGGCATCGGTATTGGGCTTGATGGGAATCCACCAGGCATCATATACTGCTGCGCTATCAGTGTATTGCGGATCAACTACCACAAATTTGCAGCCGCGCTGTTTTGCCATGCGCATGTAGTAAACCGTATTACCGCCGTGAAAGGTATAGGCAGGGTTCCAGCCCCACATAATCATCAATTTGGAATGGGCAAAGGTATCATCCTCACTGCCATCTTCGATGGTGCCAAAAGTCCAGCGCGCTGCGGTGGTGGTTCCCTGGTAAGACGGAATTGACCAGGAGCTGGTGCGGCAACCAAACATGCCAAGAAAGCGCCCTTGTAAACCATCAATCTGGTCTGATTTGTGCAATACCCCGTAAGATGCACCTGCGTAGCTCTGGTCAAGAATGGCCTGTGGCCCGTAATTCTTTTTTATTGCCGTCATTTTTGTGACGACAAAATCGAGCGCCTCATCCCAGGAAACCCGCTTAAATTTTCCTTCGCCACGCTTACCGACACGGATCATTGGATGCAGTAAACGTTCCGCAGAATAGATCCGTTCACGATAGGCCCGACCACGCATACAGGCACGTAACTGTGGTTCTTCGATAGTATCTTTACCGTAAAAACCACCTTGCTGATGACTACCATCATCCGAGGACAGACGCACAATCACATCACCTTTTTTATGTGCGACCAACACGTGCCGTGAACCACAGTTATGCGCACAACTGGTGACTACCGTTTCCAACTGGTCATCAGTTAGGTACGGTTCATAGGCTTGGGCAGTGGATTTTTTTGATACAAGCAAGCTGCCTGTTAGCGCCACACCTGCTGTGACCGTACTGGTTTTCAGGAAGCTTCGTCGTTGCTTATTGATTGTTGGCTTTTCATTTTGGTGGACTGGCTCATGGCTGTTATCAAGCCCAGGGCTGTTCTGCAGGCCAACACTATCCTTATGCGGTTGATTCATACAATCCATTCCTTTGATGTGATGCAGAATTCTTTTTTAAAATTCTTGCGGACAAACTTAGCGGTGCGCACCGGCTTATAAACAAGCCAGTACAACAGAATAAAAAGGAACCCCCATATGTCAGGAGCTCAAGGCTGAACATAAATCCCAAAGAAACCTGTCCACGCCGGGCTTGTTCAGGGTTTCTTTAAATAGCCCCGTACATTTTCAACATCGGGCTATCACCTACCA
The DNA here is from genome assembly GCA_964585525.1 of uncultured Cocleimonas sp. Classification (GTDB taxonomy): domain Bacteria; phylum Pseudomonadota; class Gammaproteobacteria; order Thiotrichales; family Thiotrichaceae; genus Cocleimonas. Next base: position 330 of record CAZPEE010000144.1, on the reverse strand, counting down.
CCAGTGGTATTTATTTCAGCAATTTTTTTTAACCTGAATCAGGAGCACTATCATTTATGCCAGCCCCTGATGTCGTAGGGAGTCGTCATCCCAGGATAAATAAACGGTGTATACCATGCTCCCTGGTCTTCCAAAAACTTTAAACTATAGGGGTATGGCTCAGAAATACCATGCAGGGCTTTGGCATACCATTCAGGTGTTTTTTTCATTTCCTTGATAACCGGGGCACCTGCGGGTCGCTGGTCAGGAGTCAACCCCGCGATTGGGTAAGCCATAGCGGCTGGCGATATGGCAAGTACTGCAACAGATGTAAAAAACACGAAAGATACC
>CAZPEE010000143.1:1161-6474 GCA_964585525.1 uncultured Cocleimonas sp. | reverse complement strand
AAGGTCAACGTGCTAGTTTATAAAACTGGGGGGTAAACAAAAATAAACATATTATAGGATGCCGGTCATTTATCTTAAAAGTTTCATAAATTAATCCTTCTGTAAACGCTGTTCAGGCGTTGTTTTAAAGCCGCGTATTTTTGTAATTCGGCTTTATTTAAATATGTTTTATTATCCAGGACGGTGGCCAGGTAAGAACGGGCTGCACCGAGTTTTTCGTCAGCTGCTATCATGGCTTTAAGGCTAGATGACTGGGATAATATTTGTTCAGCTTGCATGATATTTATTTCAGCTGCATCAAGGCGGCTGCGTTGCAAGGGGGTAGAGCTACAGGCAGAAAGTACCACTATAAAAAATGATACTAGTAATGGTTTGATCAGTCGTTTCATACTATTTTTTCCTTTTGGTTTTTTTGCTAATTCTACAATGTAAATTATTGTTTAAAAAGCAAAAATGATTTTTATCAAAATAATACATGCAAGCAATATTAGGATATGCTAATATATATTCAATAATAACCCCATAGAATCAGGAGAGTATCTCCTAAAAGAGAAATATGAAATGAAATTTCAACGATTATTACACCTTACCGCTGTTACGATTCTTGCTACAGGTACAGTTTCAACGTTATCAGCAAGTGCAACAGAATACCCACCAGAAATATTGACCAACTCACATCAATATCCGCCTATGATGTCAAACACAAATAGCGGGAGTTCTTTTGGTAGGCCGACTGGGATAGCACCGCCGGTAAGCCCAAAGATGCCCCGGATGCCAGTAGCGCCAGGCATACCTCAGCCGCGATACAGCACCAACGCTTACCAAAGGCCATTGCAAAGGCCGTATGCCATCAACCGCGGTTATAGCAGGAATTATTCCCGCCCATATGCCCAATACCCTGTCGCCCGAGGTAGATATCCTGCATACCCAATGACACGCTCGTATGGGAATCGTACACCTTATCGGGGGTATTCTCGTAGCAATAACAATAACGGTTTTCCATTTTCTGCTGGCAGCATGCCTTTCATGGGAAATGGAAACAACTCATTTGGAAATTTTTCCAACCCAATGAGTAATATGTTTGGCAACAACGGTTTTAACAACAATTCTGGTTCACTTCCCTTTTTCAAGCAACGTAAGAAGAAGACAAAAAAAGCCTGGGGTGATAAACGTAATATCTGGCCTGATTTTTATACTGATTTTACCGATGAATCCTGGGATACGATGTCAAGTGGCCCGCGTGATCTTGGTGAGATGCCGGGAGGATGGCACTTCCCGCTGATTAGTACGCCAGACCCTGTGACAGTATCCGATGCAGTAGCCAATCAATTTCCTCCCTTTGCAGAAGAAGCTGGCAATATGGTTGATTTTTCTAAATGGGGTGTTTTTGATGACAAATAAAAAAATACATTTCGACTAAATCCTGCAGTATACGAACTATCATTCGCAGGATTTAGCCCGGATGTTCCATGAATGGAATGGGATTCTGGGAAATCTGGCAAAGAAGCCTGGACAAATATCGCGGCCACATTGGTCTGGCGATCTGGAACAGCATAGCTGGCCCGCAGGGTGAAGGGCAGGAAGTCCGAAACAACACCCTGGCAGGGCTAGGGTTTGAGCAATTTTGTCCAGGATTCGACGCCAGATATTTCTTCAAAACCATTCAGGTACAAACTGTTAATTTGAAAAAGCATTATTTTTCTTTTCAAGTCTCTGATATTATTGGATTACCTTCCAGATAATAACCGCCTTCATGGAATATCCAGGTTAGCATCCAATCTTTTTAAAATGACTGCTCATTCAGCGGGCATTTAAGTTATCTATGTACAATTCCCCTGAATGATGGCAAGAAGCCATCTAACAATAAACAAAGGGAATTGGATCATGAATAATAATGGAATCATTCAAATACTTGGCTTATCAGTCATTGCTTTGACGCTAGCATCATGTAGCTCCAAACAAACCAAGCCACAAGCTGCAAAATCCATAACGGCATCGCCTGCTGTTGTAGCAAACATTGTTACACCAAGCATTAAAATCGTTGAAGATAAGCCACACATTCTCAAAAAAGAAACAAAAAAGAAGCGGGTTGTTAAGCGAAGAAGTGGCCCAAGCCATCAATATTACGTTAATAAATTCGAGGCTGATCAGCGCCGGAAAAAATATGCAGCAATCCATCAAGCCCGTAAAGCAAAAGCACTACAAACAGCACGCAGTCAATATAAAAACAGAATAGTACGCAAACCAAACAAGCAGTATCAGACACCAAGTTACAGGGCTACAGTTAAAGGTTCGTATGCAGCGTTACGTGGGGATTATGCAGGAAACCCTCAAACAATTGCCTTTATCAATAAGATGGCTAGCCAACATGGATTTGACCGTGGCTACCTGAATTACCTCTTTTCCAATACCAAAGCCACGCCATTTTTAAAGCGCATGGCTTACGCCGATGCTTATGGTAGCAAACGTTCCCAGGGGAAACGTCGTAATGGTCGCTGGACACGCTACCGTGGTAACTTTTTAACTCCAAGGACAATCAATAAAGGCGTTGCTTTCGCACGTGCCAACCGCGTCGCACTACAACGTGCTGAAGACCGTTATGGCGTTCCCAAGGAATATATCCTTGGCATTATCGGCGTAGAAACACGTTATGGTGGCAATGTTGGTAAAAACCGTGCCATAGATGCGCTTGCAGCCATGGGATTTAATAACCCGCGCCGGGGTCGGTATTTTCAAAAAGAACTTGAAGCGTATTTGCTAATGGCTCGTAGCGCCGGGCTTGACCCATTAAAACCAATGGCATCCTACGCGGGCGCACTGGGGCTATGTCAATTTATGCCAAGTAACATCAAGCGTTATGGTGTTGATTTTGATGGACGGGGCGGTATCAACCTGTGGACACCAGATGATGCTATCGCCAGCGTTGCCAATTACTTTAGCAAACACGGCTGGCGCAGGGGTGGAACAGTAGCCGTACCGGCAATCTCAACCAACTCAGGTTATCAAACACTCAGGACCGGCTTTAAAAGCAATCACAGCTTGTCACGCCTCAGAAGTAAAGGCGTTGTTGCAAGCAACCTGGGCAATATTTCGGGTAAGGCTAGCCTGATTAAGCTGAATACCTATGACGGTGATGAGTTATGGCTTGGTGGCCGCAACTTTTACGTCATTACGCGATATAACCATAGCAGCCACTATGCCATGGCGGTACATCAATTGGCGCAGGCGATTAAAAGCCGCATTGGTGGTCGTGGCGTGATTAGGCAAGCATCACTGGATAGCCGTTTGAATGCGCTATAAACTTCAACCCAAAACAAGAAAAGACTAGCGAATACTTGATTCGCAACTCGTTAAACCTATAATGCACAGTCCCATATCACGGCACTGTGCATTTTTTTTGCCGTTTTTATAACAACCTGAATCCGTGGACTCCACTACGGCACAGAACGTAAGCTCTTGATTCATTGTTTATCGCATTCGGTTTAAAAAATACCCGCTTGCGCTAAAGCATAATTGAGTGCAGTAGCGCTCACTAAACCTAAGGGTGAAGCTAAGATTTTTTAAAATCCCGTGCTAAACCAATAGTTTACGCCATTTTGTCCGCATTGAAGTCATGGATTCAGGTAACAAACAAGGTAACAGTTTTGATTACAGCATCCAATATCACCATGCAGTTTGGCGAGAAGCCACTGTTTGAAGACGTTTCCGTAAAATTTGGCAATGGTAACCGTTATGGTTTGATCGGTGCCAATGGTTGTGGCAAGTCCACTTTCATGAAAATATTAAGCGGCGAACTTGCACCGACAAACGGTAGTGTGTCGCTTGACCCTGATGTTAAATTTGCCGTACTGGGGCAGGATCAGTTCGCCTATGAAGAGTACAGTGTCATAGACACTGTCATTATGGGAGATAAGGAACTGTGGGAAGTTAAAGCCGAACGCGACCGTATTTACAGTTTGCCGGAGATGAGCGAAGAAGAGGGCATCAAGGTCGCCGACCTTGAAGTTACCTTTGGCGAAATGGATGGCTATACCGCCGAAGCACGTGCTGGTGAATTATTGCTTGGACTGGAAATTCCTGAAGAGCAGCATTTTGGGCCGATGAGTTCAGTGGCACCGGGCTGGAAGCTACGGGTTTTACTGGCGCAGGCGCTATTTGCCGACCCGGATTTGTTATTGCTCGACGAGCCAACCAACAACCTGGATATTAATACGATTCGCTGGTTGGAAAACTTGCTCAATGAGCGCAAGAGCACCATGATTATCATTTCGCATGATCGCCATTTCTTGAACAGTGTGTGTACGCATATGGCAGACCTGGATTATGGTGAACTACGCATGTTCCCTGGCAATTATGACGAATATATGCTGGCAGCAACCCAGGCGCGTGAAAGGTTACTATCGGATAATGCAAAAAAGAAAGCACAGATTGCCGAATTAAACCAGTTTGTTAGCCGTTTCTCGGCTAATGCATCCAAGGCGCGGCAGGCTACCTCCCGCCAAAAACAGGCGGACAAATTAAAAGATGCGATGGAAGTGGTTAAACCTTCCAGCCGCGTCAATCCTTATATCGTTTTTGAACAGGATAAAAAATTATTCCGTAATGCCTTGGAAGTAAAAGGATTAAGCAAAAGCTTTGACGAACCCGTATTTCAGGATGTGGACCTGATGGTTGAAGTTGGCGAGCGTATCGCCATTATCGGCCCCAATGGAATCGGTAAAACCACCTTGCTACGCTGTCTGGCAGAGGATTTAAAACCGGATAGTGGTTTTGTCAAATGGTCAGAGAACGCCAAGCTGGGATACTTCGCCCAGGATCACGCAGAGGATTTTGAAGGTGGCGAAAAACTCTATGACTGGATGAATAAGTGGCGTGGCCCGGAGGATGACGAACAATCCATACGTTCCGTGATGGGGCGTTTATTATTCTCCAAACAGGATAGTGAAAAATCAGTAAAAGTGATCTCCGGTGGAGAACAGGGAAGAATGCTATTTGGCAAGCTGATGCTATTGAAACCCAATATACTGCTAATGGACGAGCCGACCAACCACCTTGACATGGAATCCATTGAATCACTCAATATGGCATTGGAAAATTACCCCGGAACACTGTTCTTCGTCAGCCATGACCGCGAATTTGTCAGCTCCCTGGCGACACGTATTATCGAAATGACACCGGTTGGAATCAAACAATACACAGGTACGTATGAAGAATATCTGGAAAGTCAGGCGAAATAGTCATCAGGGCAGACACGCAGGTCTGCCCCTACGTTAAAAATTTTTCCAATGCCCATTTTTTTTATCAAACCGTTGC
>CAZPEE010000143.1:0-1061 GCA_964585525.1 uncultured Cocleimonas sp. | reverse complement strand
GCACCTGCGTGTGCGCCCTTTCGGGACTAGCTAGCCATGCGCCGCAGGGCTGATCACACCGTTATAAATCAAATAAAGCAAAATCACACCAAAAACAATGCGGTAAATACCAAAGCCGACGAAGGTGAATCTCTCCAGAAAGCGGATAAACAGTTTCATAGTGAAATAAGCGACTACGAAAGACACGGCAAAACCCACCAGCAAGGGCGTTAAATGCGCACCGCTGAATTCATCGTGGTGTTTTAGCAGGTCATAACCACTGGCTGCTGCCAACACGGGCAAGGCTAGCAAGAACGAAAATTCAGCGCTGGCTTTACGGCTTAAACCCACCAATAAGGCACCGACAATCGTAGAGCCGGCCCGGCTGGTTCCGGGGATTAATGCAAACACCTGGGCAAGCCCAATCAGCCCAGCCTGTTTGTAGCTTATATCTTCAACATCTTGAATCCTTGATAGTGCAGGCTTTTTTGCAAGAAAGTATTCCAGGATCAAAAATACGATACCGCCTACGATAAACATGGTAGCGACGACTTGAACTGAAAACAGCGCCTTAATTTGATGGCTAAACAATAGGCCAATGATTGCTATTGGTAAAAAAGCAATAAACAGTTTTAGCCATAATTCAAAATGTTTGGGATGAAACTTGTCTTTGTAATTGGCGATCACCGCAAGAATGGCAGATAGCTGTATAATAACCTCGAAGGCTGTATTGGCTTTGCTCTGCGGCAAGCCCATCAACTCACTACCAACAATCAAATGACCTGTCGATGAGATCGGTAAAAACTCGGTTATACCTTCAATAATGCCTAGAATAACGGCCTGGATGATGTCCATGAAATAGTTAGCCCCAATTTTTATTGTTGTCTAAATAGCGTTATGTTGTCGTTGCTATAGTAGTGGTTGTAGTAGTTGTGTATATGGCGCTCACGACAGGAGTCGAACCTGTGACCCTCCGCTTAGGAGGCGGATGCTCTATCCATCTGAGCTACGCGAGCGAGGCGTGAATTATAGCAATTTCCAGCAACAAATCATTAAAGTTTTACCGATTGGCAAATATCCTG
>CAZPEE010000142.1:3238-6490 GCA_964585525.1 uncultured Cocleimonas sp. | reverse complement strand
CCCTGTGACCATGGTGATGCACCAGCATCTTATGGCGATGCAACCCATGCCTTTAAGGAAAAAGCTATTTCCCCCTTTAAAAATGAACTGGGGCTTGAATTTGAAGCAGGTACTCCTTTTATTGGTGCAATTCCGCCGGACAGTGAATTTAAGCAAAATGATACAGATGCCGAGGCGGATGATTCACACCATGATTATTATGACGCAACAAGAAACGATGACGAAGACGGCATTCAGATTGAGCCACTGTCACAGGGCGCATCCCATGATGTGAGTGTGGTCGTTAATGGTCAGGGTTATTTGCAGGCCTGGTTTGACTTCAATGGTGATGGTGATTTTGATGATGCGGGTGAGCAGGTTGGCAAAGATTTGAATGGTAGCACGGGCACGGTTACAGTGAGTGTTTCTGTTCCGGCAGATGCCAAAATCGGACAGACCTATGCGCGTTTCCGTTACAGCACCGAGCAGGGTATCGGCAGCAGTGGCAAAGCCAAAGACGGTGAAGTTGAAGATGTGATGTTTGAAATCAAGGAAGGTGGTGTGTGTACGATTGATGATTTGTCCTCAGGCATGTACAGCACTTCAGCGGTAGCTGCAAATTCAGATTATTTAAGTACCCGTACACGGGTTTATCAGGCTCGCTTTGACAATAGTGGCTGGTATGGGCATGTGCAAGCCTTTGATTTAAAAACAGAGCATAAAGATGGCAATGTCAAAACCTTGCAGTGGGATGTGGCAAATACCTTATCCGGCACTGGACGGACAATACTTAGCTATAACCCGCAGAGCGCCGCGACCGCTAAAGGGATTGATTTTGACTGGGCGCAATTAAGCAGCGCACAACAATCGGCATTAAAAGCGGGCGGTTCAGCCGCGACTGCACAAAAACGGATCGACTGGGTTAAGGGTAAGCAAAGTGATGAAGGCAGTTTGTTCCGCACACGCACCTCATTGATGGGCGATATTATACATTCCAGCCTGATTTTCCAGGGTAACTATGATAACTATGGTTATAAATATCTCAACGCAGCCGAGCATACTTCGTATGCGACGTATTTAACGACCAAAAAAGCGACAAAATCCGTCATTTATGTAGGCGCCAATGACGGCATGTTACATGCGTTTGATGCCAATACAGGAGGTGAGCTGTTTGCCTTTATTCCGAATGCAGTTTATCCAAAACTGGCTAAAATCAGCGATAAAAAATATGGTTGTGAAGGTTCCGGCTGTTTAACACACGAATACCTGGTCGATGGTACGACAACCGTGGGCGATGCCTATGTAAAAGGTCAGTGGCGAACCATTGCAGTCGGCACACTGGGTTTGGGTGGAAAAGGCCTGTTTGTACTGGATGTTTCTGACCCTGAGAATATGGACAAGGACAAAGTACTATGGGAAATATCAGCCGACCAAAACAGTGATTATGCCCAGCTTTTAGGTAATACGCTGGCAGTAACCAGTATAGTTCGCATGAAAGATGGTCATTGGGCCGTTATTCTGGCGAATGGTTATGATAGCCTTGCAAAAACCGCGGCCTTGTTCATTATAGACATCGAAACCGGCAACCTGATCAAGAAATTCGTGATTCCTGCCGTGGCAGACCACGATAATGGTATGTCTACACCCACGCCAGTTGATACCAACAATGATTACATTGCGGATGCAATCTATGCCGGTGATTTACAGGGTAACCTGTGGGCATTTGATGTCTCCGATGCAGACCCGGCTAACTGGTCAGTTAAATTTGGAACATCAACTGCTCCGGAGCCACTCTTTAAAGCCTGTGAATACGGTAGTTGTGGCACGGCACAATCAATTACCGCAGCGCCGCAGATTGGCCGTCATCCTGATGGTGGCTTGATGGTTTACTTCGGTACTGGGAAATATTTTGATGTCAGCGATAATATGTTCAAAGGCGCAGGCCCGGCTGTCAGTGCTTTTTATGGCATCCGCGATAACGGTGTCAAGGTACAACTGGATAAGCTGGTTGAGCAACAAATCTTGAATGAAGTGAGCGTTAGTACGGATTTAGTCAGCCGTGTAACCTCAACCAACCCCGTTGATTATAAAACCAAACAGGGCTGGTACATGACATTGGTTTCACCCGGTAGCAGTCCTGCGGCTGGTGCAACAGAGCAGGGTGAGCGAGTGATATCACAGGCTCTGTTACGCGATGGCCGCCTGATTTTTACCACAATGACACCACCGATGAACGAATGTGTCTGGGGCGGCAAAAGCTGGATCATGGAATTCAATGCGCTTGATGGTCGCCGCCTGGATGTGATCCCATTTGATACCAATAATGACAAAGAATTTACCAAGCATGATAATGTCGATATTAATGATACCAGCACCATTATTTCAGGTGTGCAGAAACCATCATTAGGCGTTATTTTCAGTACGCCTGTTGTGATTACGCATACCACACGCACCGAAGGCAAATATGTGACGGGTACGGGCGGCAATATTGGTATGTTCAGGGAATCAGCCAGTCGTTTCTCTGGCAGGATGTCCTGGCGTAAATTACATTAGTCAGCTTGATTATTAAAACAATAAAAATAAAAAATGAATATAAATATAAAAAAGGGTATTGCATCGCAGGTTTCGTTGCCGATCAATAAGGCTGGCTTCACGCTGGTAGAAATGATGGTGACGGTTGCGATTGCTGCGATTCTTGCTGGCATCGGCATTCCCAATTTGCAACGCACACTGCAAGACAACCAGATGACTTCGCGCTATAACGAATTTCTCTCCAGCCTGAATCTCACACGTAATACAGCCATTACACAGGGTGCTCCCGCAGCACTTTGCAAGCGTAATGCATCAGGCAGTGGTTGTGCGGCAAATTCAGCTGATTGGCAATATGGCTGGTTGGTATTTTCTGATAAAAACAACAATGGTACGGTCGATGCCGGTGAAAAAATATTACAGGATAAATCGGATATAAACGGTAATGTGACAATGCATTATTCCCGCGCAATCAACAGGATAAGTTACAGCGCAGAAGGCTATGCCTATGGTTTTGCAGGCACATTTACCTTTTGTGACCAACGCGGCGATAGCGCCAGAAAAGGCATGGTGATTTCACAAAATGGCCGTGTGAGAAAGGCAGAGTCGGGCGACAACCTGTCAACTTGCCCAGAAAACGGGGAGTAGTGATGATGAGTTTAAAAGCGGGATACCAACAGCATCAATCTGGATTTACCTTGCTGGAAGTGCTTATTGCGCTGGTGGTATTGTCCATTGGTTTGC
>CAZPEE010000142.1:0-3138 GCA_964585525.1 uncultured Cocleimonas sp. | reverse complement strand
GCTGGATTCAGCTTGATCGAATTAATGATCGCGATGGTCATTGGCTTGTTGATTATGTCAGGTGTATTTCAGGTGTTTATATCATCCAAACACTCTGACAAGGTGTTGCAGGCGGAAGCCGAAATGCAGGAAAACGCGCGCTTTGCTTTTTCGGTGATGACAAACATCATCCAGCAGGCAGGAAATTTTGGTTGCCAGGCATCAACCAATCTTGTTACCCGCAATGCTGTCAAGCCACCTGTCACACCCAATACTTTTCGTCCTGCTCGTATTATTGAAGGCTGGGAAGCCAAAGATACTGGCCATGGTGATAGTTACACGACGCATCCGGGTTCAGGTGTCAGCCTGATTACGACACAGCACTGGACATCATCAAACAACGCGGTCAAAGACGCTGGCACAAAATCCAAAAAATATTCGGATATTTTGAAAGTCTGGTACAGTCGTCCGGAAAAAGCGACGCTGACGAATATTGACCACGCTAATAGTATATTGACCTTTTCAGATATAGACCTTAAAAAAGGCGATGTGCTGGTTATTAATGATTGTCGCACAGTGAATTTTGCACAGGTCTGCAAATGTGAAGATGATGATTGTGCCAATGATGATACAAAGGCAACGATTAAAGACGGAGTTTGCAGTACGCCAGGAAACAATCCCTTGAACTTGCATAGCCTGAATATGCCGACAGCAGAAGTGGGTATTCTGGATGAAGCCATTTTCTTTGTGGGTAAGCGCTCTGACAGTACCACCGGTTATCAACAAAATCAGCCATCCCTGTATGTTCGTTATTTAGGTAATAAGGCAAAACCAGGAAGAAAAGAAGAAATACTCGAAGGCGTTGAAAGTTTACAGATTTTGTATGGTGAAGATACGAATAGCGATAATTCACCGAATTATTATGTGAGTGCCGATAAAGTAGCAAACTGGAAAAACGTGGTCAGTCTGAAATTAAGCCTGTTATTGCGTTCCCGAAAAAACAATATGACAAGTTCGGCACAAGCACTCTCATTGAATGGTGCAACGATTACACTGGCTGATGGTGATCGCTATTTGCGCCGCGTTTTTTCAACAACCATTGCATTACGCAACCGTACCATTGGCTTCTAAGACCGGGATTTAACAGGATAAACGTATGAAATTTAAACAGCAACAATCTGGCGCAGTATTATTAGTCGGGTTGGTCATGGTTATGGTCTTGTCTGTTATCGTAGCAGCTGCCGTACAAACGACATTGACGCAGCAAAAAATGACGACCAATATGCGTGATAAGGAATTATCCTTTCAGGGGGCAGAATCTGCCTTGCGCGCTGGAGAAGCCTATCTTGATAAGACGGCAGTAGAAACCTTGAATAGTGCTTTTGACAATACCAACGGCTTGTACCAGTTTGATGCCGCTAGAAATCTGGCAGAGCCGCAAAACTGGGCTAACCTCAGTGCGGTTGAGACATTGAATGCGCATCAGGTGGTTGGTAAGCCCGTTTATCTGATTGAGGAGCTACCGCCGATTAATGCAGTGGGTAATTCGATCCAATTGGGAAAAACGAAACATAGCCATTATTACCGGGTAACATCAAAATCAAAAGGTGGTACGGCAAGCGCATTGTCGATTTTGCAAAGTACTTATAAAAAGTAGTTTATTTCCCTGGAAATTCCTTGATGTAAAGGTCTTGTTTGATAAAGGGTATTTCAATTTTATTTTCGTTAAAACGTTTGTAAACCGCTTCGTTCAATTTGTCCAGTGTGCGTCCGCGTAACTCCGGGTCTTCAATCCAGCAAAGTAGCTCAAAATCAAGGCTCGAATCACCAAAGGTTCTAAACCGTATCCGTGGCTCTGGCACTTTTACTACCAGCGGTTCTCTGGTAGCGATATCCATTAAAATTTCGCGCACCTGGTCAATATCCGTACCATAAGCTACGCCGACCTTGACCCTAATCCGGAACTTGGGGTGTGGCCCACCACTTTGGTTAGTCACTTTACTGTTTCCCATAATCGAATTGGGCACGGTAATTTCAACATCATCACGTGTCATCATCCGGGTACTGCGCAAACCGATATGTACAACTTTGCCGCGCTGGTTGCCATCCAGCACAATATAATCACCAATTTTGTAGGGGCTATCGGCTAAAATAAACACACCCGAGAACAAGTTGGCCAGTGTATCTTTGGCAGCAAAAGAGATTGCCAGGCCCATGATGCCTGCTGAGGCAACCCATGCAGTCATATCAATGCCCCAGATCTGGAACATCACATAACCGGCAATGGCAACGATAATGACTTTGGAAAGGTTATCAAACAAGGGCAGTGTTTGCGGCTGGATTAAACGGTGTTTTTTGTCGCCACTGCCACCCCATGCCAATTGTTGCAAAATGACTTTAGAGGCACGAATCAGTGCAATCATCCAGACCAGTACACCGACCGTTTTAAAACCATAAATCAATTTATCCGTGAGGCTATCGGATAATGGCATGATGCGTACTGCCGTAGAAAAACCGGTAATCACCAGCGAATAATAAATAGGGGGCCGCGCAATGTTTAACAAGCGGTCATCAAGATAGGTGTCAGTTTTGCTGGTGAGTATTTTTAAAACTTTAAAAATCACCCAGGAAGCAAATGATGCCAAAACAAAGGTGATAAAAAAAACAGCACCGCCTTGAATCCAGGGTTGATTATCAAAAAAATGCAAAATTGGGGATAAATAGTTTTTTATCGTTATGTCCATGTTTTCCAATCGAAATACTCCATTTGATGACTTTAAATCCGGGTTAATAGACCATTCGTCTGATACTTTCTGATAAACATTGCACTCTACCAGAAATACGGTATATTTTGAGATTATCAAATAAAAATAAGCAAGGACTGCGCAAAAAAACCTGATCTGAAAACTGATAGTAAAGTTAGTACAGGGATCAAATGACAAAATAATTAAAATTATAATTTTTTTAGAGTGTAAGTAGTTAACAATTCAAATGAAGTTTTCCTTGAAACAAAATAGTGGCTTTTCGCTAATAGAAATACTGGTTTCTTTGGTTGTGCTATCCATTGGCTTAATGGGTCTGGCAGGCTTGCAGATTGCAGGGCTGAAAGGCACAAACGATGCACATTACCGGACTCAGGCAAGTTTGTTAATGATGGAT
>CAZPEE010000141.1:1491-6490 GCA_964585525.1 uncultured Cocleimonas sp. | reverse complement strand
ATCAAATGTACTCGCTAGACTGTGGCGCGTATGTTAACACGATTTTTCACATGTCTGTTTTTGCTCAACACACTCTTCTTTCCTATGGGGGAAGTGTGTTTGTGTGGTGTACCTGTAAGTCAACCAGGGGAAAACCTGGGGCAACCAATAAGCATTTCTCATCATGACAATGCTTTACAGCATTCGGATACACAAGTGCATGCAAATCTGATCAATGATACCTCGCCAATGGACCCCGATAACTGCTGTGCAGATTTGCAATGCGATGACCAATGCATGTGTAGCCTAGCCTTGACCACTGCACAAAAACAGTCTTTCTTTTTCATTGTAGATACACATTACCCACCACACAATGTTAAATATTTTTACCAAATTTATCTTTCGGTTTCTTCCCCACCTCCGGTCGTTTAATCATTCTAAGCTACCGTGATCAGCAAGGCTTAATTTTAGCCTGGTTGATTTACATTTACGTTAGCCTGATCAGGTCAAATTATCCTGGAATTATTGTTAACCCAGACAGGCTTACTAAGCATTGCTATGTTTTTACGTTAGATCTAAGTGACTTCATCAGATGCAAGAATTTCTTAAAAAAACCATATGTTTCTCTGTTTTGAGCTGTGGTGGAGAATAAAATGACCATTAAAACGACGCGTGTATCGCAAAAAAAACATTTTTATGAGCTGGATTTATTACGCTTTCTGGCGGCATTATCGGTGGTGTTTTTTCACTATACGTTTTTAAATGCTACCATAATGCCCGAATTGCCCCGATATCCTTATTTTTCCGAGGTGTTTAAGTACGGCTATCTTGGGGTTGACCTGTTTTTTATCATCAGTGGTTTTGTGATTTTATTATCGACTGCCAACAAAACCGCAACGGCTTTTTCAATTTCACGGATTGTCCGTTTATATCCTGCCTTTTGGTTGGCTGTTAGCATGACAGCCTTTGTTTTATGGCAGTTTCCACTGCCTAATACGCAAGGTGTCAGTTTCTCCCAGTATCTTGCCAATCTTACCATGGTGCCGGAATATTTGGGTGTTGATAACATTGATTCGGTTTACTGGACATTGCAGATTGAAATCAAATTTTATTTCTGGGTTTTCCTGATTATGTTGTTTAATAAAATCCAGTATATTGAACGGTTTGTTTTTATTTGGTTATTAATGGGGGTACTGGAAATCTTCCATTTTATTCATGGGTTTACCCATCAGTTTTTAATCCCTGAATGGGCACCATATTTTGGCGCAGGCGCATTATTTTACCGGATTCATCAAAAGGGTTTTAACTGGCAAAGAAGCGCCATGTTATTGCTCGCATATGTTTTGTCAATTTATTATGCAGTAGAAGGCGCACATCATCGTACAGAGGTTTATGCCGATGACTTTTCTCCACTGGTCGTTGCCTTGCTGACAAGCTCATTTTTTATCATTTTTACATTGATGGTTTCGAAGAAAACCACAAGTATTAAGCGCTCATGGTTTGTTTTAATGGGGTTTATCACTTATCCACTCTATTTAATTCATGATGCGATAGGTCAAATCGTGTTTTATCATTTGCCTCAAAATCTCAATAAATACCTCTTGCTGTTTCTTGTGGTAGCGTTAATGATTGTTCTATCCTATATGATTTATCGTTATTTTGAATTGGGTTTCAGTAAAAAAATGAAGCGCTTACTACTTAAGTTAACAGAAAGCGTTGAAGCCAGGTTTGGAAAACCCTTTGTCCGGAAAGGCACAGAATACTTGAAATGATTCTTATTTGTGCTAGGATTTAAAACACTATGACTCGTTTTTTGATATTAATAATGGCACTTAACGCGCTATTCACACCGGTGAGTATCGCGTCGGCTTGCGCACCTAATATGGGCGTGCCAATGTCATCGTCAACAATGCTTGACCTAATATCAGAGCCAGATTCAATGAATCAATCAGGTGTTTCTTCAGTACAAATCCATTGCGATAATTGTTCAAACATGGGCATGGATGACATGTCCAACATGAATTGTGATGCAGGCTGTGGGATTAGCTGCCTTACCAGCCCGGTTGCGATGATTTCCAGTCCTGCATTGATGCCTGCTAACGTTGATTTTATCAAGCCAGTTTTTGGCACAATTCATTTCTATACCCGCACTATTTCCCCCGAGTTACGACCCCCTCTCGTTTAAATTCACTCCAAACCGGTTAATCGGACAGGCGTTATTGCGTCTTGAATTTGAGTGAAATGTCTTTGTTGCTTTACCTTATTGCAACCTGTACGCGAATAGTATCGCTCACTTCTTTACGTTTCTTGCCCGTTAGATTTTCCTTTATTTTATTAATTTTACGAGAAAATCAACATGATAGAAATTATTCCAAACTGGCATCCCATCCTGGTGCATTTCACCATTGGCTTGCTGGCAACGTCAGTCCTGTTTTTCCTGCTTTCCAAGCTGCTACCTGTTAGTCAAACACTTAAGTCTAACTGGCAGGTCGTCGCACACTGGTGTCTCTGGGTAGGTATGGCAATTACTCTGCTAACCGTCCTGGCAGGATATTTTGCTTACAATTCGGTAGCACATGATACGCCATCACATGCGGCGATGACGGAACATCGTAACTGGGCATTTGTGACAGCGGCAGCCTTTGCGTTCCTGACCATTTGGTCAATCGTTCTGCGTTTGAAAAAACGTATTCCAGGTTATGGCTTTTTAATCGGGGCTTTAATTTCAGGTAGTTTACTGGCAAGCACGGGTTGGCACGGTGGAGAAGCGGTTTATCGCTATGGTCTTGGGGTAATGTCATTACCCAAAGTTGAGGAAAATAGCGATGGCGGCCATGCAAGCCATACACATGGGGAAGAGGCAAAAATACCGTCTAAAAATATGCCCGAATCACAAACACAACACCACGCTGAAGGCGTGGATACGCATGAACATACTCAGCCTGAATCTACAAAACCAGAATCAGGCATAAAAAACAAATCAGCAAAAGAGGCACATGACAATACGCCTCATGCTCACTAATTAGGGAGTTTTAAAAATGAACAAAAAAGCGATTAACAATAACCAGTGCGATACCATCGACAATAATCGCCGTCGATTTGTACAGGGCTTAACAACTGGAAGCATGCTTGCAAGTCTCGGCATGTTATCACCCAACTTGCTTGCAGCTGTTCCCATGATACAGGAGGTTGATATTATTGATGGCCCCGTATTTGATTTAACCATTGATGAGGTGATGGTTAACTATACGGGTCAGCGGCGTGTTGCTACCGCCATTAATGGCTCAATTCCTGGGCCCACACTGCGTATGCGTGAAGGTGATGATATTACCATCCGCGTCACCAACAATATGTCAAAAACCTCATCCATCCACTGGCATGGATTGATATTGCCGAGCAATATGGATGGTGTACCGGGTTTGAGTTATGCCGGAATAAAACCTGGTGAAACCTATGTTTATCGTTTCAAAGCGGTACAAAACGGTACTTTTTGGTATCACAGCCATTCCGGTTTTCAGGAGCAAACCGGCATGTATGGCTCCATTGTGATTGAACCGCGTCAGGCTGACCCGGTAAGGTTTGACCGGGATTATGTGGTGCTGTTATCCGATTGGACAGATGAAGACCCGCACCGTGTATACGCCAAGCTAAAGAAAAAGAGTGATTACTATAACCGACGCGAACGCACTGTGTTTGATTTCACCAAAGAAGTACGCCAAAAGGGCTTGGCAAAAGCCATCAAGAGTCGTGAAATGTGGAACCAGATGCGTATGAGTGACCGTGACATTTCCGATGTGACTGGTTACACCTATACCTTCCTTGCCAATGGTAAAACACCCAGCGAAGGTTGGATGGGGCGCTTCAAGCCGGGCGAAAAAGTGCGTCTGCGGTTTATTAATGGTTCTGCCATGACCTTTTTTGATGTGCGTATCCCCGGCTTAAAAATGCAGGTAGTGGCATCAGACGGACAAAACATCAAGCCGGTTCATGGCATTGATGAATTTCGCATCGGTGTTGCCGAAACCTATGATGTGATTGTACAACCGGGGCATGGTTCCTATCCCGTTTTTGCCCAGGCAATCGACCGTTCCGGCTATGCCTTTGGCACGCTCAGCAGTACTGGTCAAAAAGCACGTGTTCCAGCAATGGATCCAGCGCCTATTTTGACTCACATGGATATGGGTATGGACATGGGCAATATGGATATGTCCGGTGGTGGTGATATGTCTGGGATGGATCACAGCGCCATGGGGCATGATATGAGTAAAATGGGTTCAGGTAACAAACCAAGGGTCAATGTCAAGCGAGGTGTTCAGGTCGATATGATGGCAAGCGCGCCCAAGGTACGCCTCAATGACCCTGGTGTAGGCTTACGTAATAATGGTCGACGTGTTCTGACTTACGCCGATATTAAAAATCTCTACCCAACCAAAGATCGACGTGGCCCCAGCCGTGAAATCGAACTGCATTTAACCGGCAATATGAGTCGCTACATGTGGTCATTCAACGGTGTTAAATTTAACGACTCCAAACCTATCGGCCTGCGTTTTGGCGAGCGGGTTCGTATCACACTCATTAACGATACCATGATGAACCATCCAATCCATCTGCACGGCATGTGGAGCGAGCTGGAATCAGGCGATGATAACTATTTGCCACGCAAACACACCATTATCGTCCAGCCGGGAGCCAAAATCAGCTATCTGGTTACTGCTGATGCCAGGGGACAATGGGCGTACCACTGTCATTTGCTGTACCACATGAAAGGCATGTTCCGTCGTGTCATCGTTGCTTAATGGGAGGTCATCATGAACAACATAATTAAAAACAGAATTGGAGAAAAGATAATGAAGAAGCAGATCATAACAGCGGCATTTATGCTGTTTAGTTCACCGGCAGTGTTAGCCGCAGGCATGGATTGTACAGATCCAATGCATGCACAGATGGGGCATTGTAAGCAACAATCCATGAAGGGCATGAAAGGCATGGATCATTCAAAGATGAATCACGCTGCCATGAA
>CAZPEE010000141.1:0-1391 GCA_964585525.1 uncultured Cocleimonas sp. | reverse complement strand
TATCCCGGTCAGTGATGGTTCTTTACCTTATGACGTGCCCCTTCCTTATAAAGTCGCAAAAATGGAAGATGACCCAGTGTTAACAAAACTGATGCTTGATCAATTGGAAATCCATAATGCGGATGGTAAAAACCCATTGACCTGGGATGCAGAGGCATGGATTGGTAAGGATATCAATAAGCTCTGGTTTAAAACTGAAGGTGAGCGGGTTGACGGTAAAACCGAAGATTTTGAACTGCAAGCGCTGTATAGCAGGGCAATTGCACCTTTCTGGGATTTTCAGGTGGGCTTAAGAAAAGACTTTCAGCCAGAAAGTCGCGAGTGGGGTGTATTCGGGTTGAAAGGTCTTGCACCGTATTTCTTTGAAACAGACATAGCCCTTTTTGCAGGAAAAAATGGTCGTACAGCAGCGCGTTTACAAACTGAATATGAGTTGTTATTCACACAAAAAACGATTCTTACACCGGAAATCGAAGTTAATTTATATGGTAAAGATGACCGTGCGGTGGGTGTTGGTTCAGGCTTGTCGGATGTCAGTGTAGGACTGCGTTTGCGACATGAAATCAAGCCTGAGTTTGCCCCATATATTGGCATTGAGTGGACTAAAAAGTTTGGAAACACAGCTGACTTTGCGCGCGACGAAGGTGTTGATGTTTCCGATACTCAATTTGTAGCAGGTATTAGAGCCTGGTTTTAACCATCTTTTTAATCGTATTTAAATGTAGCAGGCTTGACCAATAGGTCTGATTCAGAAGGAGTAAATTATGAGTAACAAATCAAAACTAGGTATTTTCGGTGGTGTAGCGGCGTTTGCAATTGCAGCAGTTTTAATCCTCTTCAACCCAGAACCCACGGTAGCAGATAATGATTTGCCTGTGGTAACCGTTTACAAAAGCCCGACCTGTGGTTGTTGTAGAAAATGGGTGAAACACATGGAAAGTAATGGTTTCAAGGTCATTAGCAAAAACCTTAAAAACCTCGACCCCATCAAAAAGCGCTTTGGTATTAAACGGTCTTTTCAATCCTGTCATACCGCTAAAATAGGTAATTACGTTGTGGAAGGCCATGTTCCGGCAAAAGATATTAAACGCCTGTTAAAACAAAAATCTGCAATTGATGGTTTGGCCGTTCCGGGTATGCCCATGGGTTCACCCGGTATGGAGGGGCATCGTAAGGATAATTACGAAGTGCTCGCTATTAACAAAGGTGATGTGACTGGCGTATTTGCAAAACATTAGGAGAAAATAATGATAAAAAATACACTTTTGGGCTTGATATTGGTGTCTGGCACGGCAAGTGCCAGCACCCGCTGGTATACGGATGATCAGTTAGCACAAGGAAAAAAACTTTTTTCCGAAAATTGCCAGACTTGTCATGGCGAACAAGCCCAG
>CAZPEE010000140.1:5335-6513 GCA_964585525.1 uncultured Cocleimonas sp. | reverse complement strand
ACATCAAGCACTCGCCCAGGATTGATTTTGATGTAATCAAGGCGTTCGACAAGGCGACTGGCGACTTCTTTTTGCAAGACAGCGGCAGCATCGTAGCTATCAGCCGCACGTTCAAAATGCTGGCGAACCGTTTTTTTATCTAGCATAGGGAGATTCTTGCCTTGTTAAAAAACCATTCATGAGTGACATAAATTCATCAGGGTGTGTCATAAAAGGCGCGTGGCCTGCATCATTGATGATTGAAATCTGATCCGTTGGGTGTAGCTTCTGCAAATCCTCTTTTACTGCTACAGGGACTAAACGGTCTCGACCACCCAATACCCAGTGCTGGGGAACCACGGTTTTATTTTTTCTGTAATCACACTTTTTCAATAGTTTAAGCCCTAATGTTAATGCAGAGTAGCGTGGAGGATTCTGTAATATCGACTGCACCAATCTGCGTTGTAAATCCTTACTTTTTTTAATGCCCATAAACTGCAAAGCAACAAAACGCTTCATCGTACCCGTTAAATCCTGTGCTAATTGTTGCGCAAACTGGTCAAGCACCTGATGGCCCATCGCATGTTGCCAGTCTTTGCCCCTGGAAAAGCGCGGGGTGCTGGCAACCAGTGTCAGTGAGCGAATCTGCTGCGGGCTGGTTTGCACCATCGCCTGCGCAATCAAGCCACCCAGCGACCAGCCTAACAGATGCGTTTTATGTTTAATCAACGGCAAAATCAGGTTTATCATCTCATCCAGGCTGTTCGCCTCAATATCACGATTCAAGCCATGCCCCGGCAAATCAACCCAGGTCACGGCATAGCCTGTTTGCAATGATGCTTTTACTGCTTGCCATACGCTCGAATTCATCCCCCAGCCATGGAGTACCAGTAAGGGTTCACCCTGACCGGAAGTTTTTACAATAAGCTGTTTCAATTTGTTAAACTAAGCCTTTTTTAACTGGTTCACAAGAAGCTAATAATGCCCTATTTTCTGGTAATTCTCGCCTATTTTATCGGCTCAGTATCAACCGCGATACTTGCCTGTAAACTATTGGGGAAACCCGACCCGCGAACGGTGGGTTCTAAAAACCCCGGCGCGACCAATGTTTTGCGTTATGCAGGAAAAAAAGCTGCCATTATTACGCTTCTTGGTGATTCACTAAAGGGCTTGATCCCGGTCGCTATCGGACACGCCCT
>CAZPEE010000140.1:0-5235 GCA_964585525.1 uncultured Cocleimonas sp. | reverse complement strand
CGCACTCAGGGGCGTTGGCCCCAAAATGGTCGAAAATCTTGAAAAGATTGGCATCAGCACGATTCAGGATTTACTCTTTCACCTTCCCTTGCGTTATCAGGATCGTACTCGAATCTACCCCATTGGCAGCCTGCGCCACGGTCAGGAAGCACTCATTCAAGGCACGGTTGAACACTCTGAAATTGTCTATCGCGGCAGACGGCAGATGTTATGTACATTATCGGATAATACCGGCATGCTCATGCTGCGGTTTTTTTATTTCAGCAATGCCCAGCAAAAAGATTTAAAACGCGGTATCACCGTTTCCTGTTTTGGCGAGGTACGTGCTGGCCCCAATTCACTGGAGATGGTGCATCCTGAGTACCGTATCATCAAAGACAAAACCAAACCACTGGCTGTCAGCGAGGCACTGACACCGATTTACCCCACTACGAAGGGTTTGCAACAACGCTCATTGCTACGCCTGACTGATGAGGCGCTGGCGCTTTCAGCAACACTCAACGACCTTATACCGAAACAGATCAGCCAACGCTACGGGCTATCGAATTTACAGCAAGCCTTGCAATTATTACATCGGCCTACACCTGACTTGTCTATCGAACAGTTACTGCAAAGTGGCCACCCGGCACAACAACGGTTGATCTTTGAAGAACTTCTGGCACATCATTTAAGCTTGCGAAAACTGCGCGAACAGGCTAAAAAAAAATCCGGCATTTCAATGAGATTGCCAGACCAGTCAAAACATCATTATTACCAGAAACTGGTATCCAGCCTCTCATTTAAACTTACCGGCGCGCAACTGCGGGTGATTACAGAAATACAGCATGATTTAAGCCTTGGCTGGCCCATGAACCGGCTGGTGCAAGGCGATGTCGGTTCAGGAAAAACGCTGGTCGCCGCGGCAGCCGCACTAACAGCCATTGAAACAGGTTTTCAGGTCGCTATCATGGCGCCCACTGAAATACTGGCGGAACAACACTACAAGAGTTTCAAACAGTGGCTAGATCCGCTACAACTTAACGTAACCCTGCTTTCCGGCAAACAAAAAGCCGCCGAAAAACGCGCTGCGCTGGAAACTATCTCTCTCGGCTTAAGCCATCTGGTCGTTGGCACACATGCACTGTTCCAGCATGATGTCGCATTTGCCAGGCTGGGGCTGGTTATCGTGGATGAACAACACCGGTTTGGCGTTCACCAGCGACTCACACTTCTGGAAAAAGGCAAACAAACGATCGACGCAAAAAGCTATTACCCGCACCAACTGATCATGACCGCAACCCCCATCCCACGCACCCTTGCGATGACAACCTACGCGGATATGGATTATTCTGTCATTGACGAGTTGCCACCGGGTCGCACACCCGTCAAAACAGTGGTGATCAACAACTCGCGTCGCCATGAGATTATCGAACGCATCCAGAGTGTCTGTGAAGACGGTGCACAGGTTTACTGGGTCTGTACCCTGATTGAAGAATCCGAAGCACTGCAATGCCAGAATGCAGAAGAAACCTGGGCGCTTTTACAACAAGCCCTGCCCGGTTTGCGTATCGGCTTAGTACATGGACGCATGAAAGCCGATGATAAACAGGCTGTCATGAGCCAGTTTAAACAGGGGGAACTACACTTGCTGGTCGCAACCACGGTGATTGAAGTTGGCGTAGACGTACCCAATGCATCACTGATGGTCATTGAAAACGCCGAACGCCTGGGGCTGGCACAATTACACCAACTCCGTGGGCGTGTCGGACGTGGCAGTAAGGCAAGCAGTTGCGTCCTGATGTACCAACACCCGCTTTCTGACACCGCCAGAAAACGCCTCGAGGCATTGCGGCGCAGTAATGATGGTTTCGAGATTGCCAAAATCGACCTGGAAATTCGCGGTCCCGGTGAAGTCTTCGGCACACGCCAAACAGGCGAATTAGAATTTCAGATCGCAGATATTGTACGTGACCAGGCACTGCTCCCAGACATTCAACAAGCTGCACAGCTTATTTTAAAGAACCACCCGGAAGAATCAGACCTGTTAATCCAACGCTGGATCAAGCACGCAGAAAGCTACGCGGCGGTTTAAGCCGGAGACAACAATAAAAAAGCCTTGTTTCAACGCAGAGTACACAGTGAACGCAAAGGAAAACCCAGATTTTTCAACCTGTTCTGCGGTACTCCACGACCTCCGCGTCATAACAAACAACACCGATACAAACAACACCGATAAATGGCTTGATTTTCAGTACTAAATCTGGGTATCCAGAAAATACCTACACGTCTCTTATGCTTTTTAGCTATCCTTGAAGCAAGGTAAGTGATTTTCTCTGCAATATCCTTCGATTTCATTCACAACGTCTTCAGGGGTTTCAATACCTTCAGATGGCCAAAAGATTAAATCACTTTTAGCTGGATGAAGGACTATTTTATTAAAATAATCAATATATTTGCTATCCTCTTCCTCAGTACCAGCTTTAGGGTCTGATATGCGCTCTACGAACTTCAAAAAATCTTTTTTTTTTGAATATCTGATATTTCTTTTTTTTGAAAAATACTAATCATTTTTAGTTTTCTCAATATGAGATCTTTGGGGTTTTAATTGATAAATTATCAATGTTATAGACATCACCTCCTTGACCTATTGCTTGTAAATGATCTAACTCAAATGATTTTCTTTTACCTACATGCTCAGATAGAGGTGTTATAGAAGCTTTACCTTCCATCATTCTATTTTGATTATTTAAGTTAAACTGCTTCGCCAAATCCGGATCATTAGCCACTGCTTTCCAAAAAGCTTCCCTGAACTGATCAAAATTATCAAACTGTTGTCCCCTGAGCTTATCAGCGCCCGCACGCCAGAAATACCTTCAGCATTTGTAAAAATCAAGCGCCTGGAAAAAGAGCATTTCAAATTGTCACGTAAATATGTGCACCCGGTGATGAACCTGTCAGAGGACAAATGGCAATCACTTTTGTCTGGGTACACTATACTGGGGCATGAATCACTGGTTTTTTCCTCGTATTCTGGTTGATTTTATTAATACTCATCTTTTGGGCTGTTTTTTGGTAGAATATATTCTATGGAAACGGCATCAAAATCCACCTCTGGCGACCCGAAACACTGCAACATATTATTCTTGAGTTACACTGGAAGCCCGCTTTTGGCGTTCCTTTTAACCAACTTGTTACATTTTATTTATGCTTTAAATGGTAGCCAGGCTCCCCCATAAAGACAGAAGAAACAGGATTATTTGTTGTAAGGGGCAATATATCTGTCAGCTTTGCATGATCTTCTACTTCAATTAACCCCCACTCAAGCAATGCACCAACATAGCCCTGCCAAACTAAGTTTACATTTTCAGGTAAACTATTGTTATAAAACTTTAATTCTTCTCTTATTCTTTCTTCTATATCTTTAGCTCGCTCTTTATTATCCATTATTTGAGCCTAACTTTAATTATATCAAAACCATTTCCTATAATACGTATCTCTTGAATTTTTTTAGAGGGAAAGGTTACATCATCAGAACCATATGCTCTCTTTATTCCAATCTCCGCAATTTCCTCCGTCATTCCGATTTGCTCTCTGGTATCAATAATAATATGGGGAGCTTGCCCTCTTGCGTCCATAGCGCGACTTGAGATTGCTGCAGATAAACCATTAGTGGTTGCATTTTTTACACTATGAATAGATTTATATTCAGTTAGTTTACCATCAATATATCTATCGCCTTGTCGACCTGCATCATGCACACCTTCTTTTGGATTTATTTCTACCGTATGCCCTTTGCCTTCTAAATACCGGTCAATACTTCTTTCTCTCTCATCTGCTTCTGATTGTTTACTCGTCATTATTCCTGCCGTAGGCAGGTCATTATTAATTGGAAGCTGTGTAGAACTAATCTGTTGATTGCCGTTAAAAGCTGGCGTTTCCAGCCTTTGAGATGTGTCACCCTGATAAGCCTCAAAACCACCCATTGGCTTTACCGCTGGCGGCTTTATGGGGAACGTGGTTGGCAAACCAATCAAATCTGCATCCTTCTGGCTTAACCCCTCAAAAGCAACGATCTTATACTGCTGGTCAAATACTGGCACAGCACTTATGCCCGTAGACCGCCATTGACCATTAATTTTCTTTTCAAAGCTAGGCTTTGCATCATCAGGCATACGAAAACGTAAACCGGGACCAAGTGTTTGAAAGGTATCTGCCCCAAGTGGCTCTGAATGGAGAAGCAAAGATGCGCCTAAAACATAAGGGTTGGCTTTTGCCAGATTGGACGATTTTAAAAGTGGGCCTGCATTGGGTAATTTGGCAGACGGCAAAGACGGTTTTGTTGGAAACGTCGCGCTTGCACCGCTTACCCCAAGTGCAATAGCGTCGCTTACCCTGTTCGCTATCGCATCCCGTGCCGCAAGTGCGGATGCACCTTTAATCTTGAATACTGGTTTTTGAGTAAACGCATCTACGACACTCTGAGATGGCTTTTCATGATGTGAAATAAAACCAACCGGGTTTTTAAACACCTCATTCTTGCTATCAAACCCGAGTCTTTGATCAGCCATGGTTGACTCCTTAATCTTTTTTACCCATAGATAATTACCATATAAACACAGTATATGACACAGCAAGCTATTTTAACAACACACAGTGGTAGCTGTTTTGTAAAAATAACGTATAAATTTTAACCAAATTTGAATTTCTTATAGGATAGTTGCTTTTGCTAACTCACTTCGTGGGTAAAAATACTTTTGATATTTGATCATCCTGGATGATGATGTCGTATCTTAAACACAAAGGCATTGTTTCAACGCAGAGTACACAGTGAACGCCGAGGAAAACCCGGATTTTTCAGCCTGCTCTGCGGTACTCCGCGATGCGACCTACGCATTATAACAACACCGATAAATGGCTTGATTTTCAGTACTAAATGCTGGGTGTCCCAGGATGGGGAACTAAGGACATCCAGCAAATACTGGCATGAAAACAGTGATAAACGGTTGATAAAAGCCACCTGATAACCACAAACACGACAACTTAACATCAAGACCTTCATGCCCTCTGTGCCCTTTCGTGGTAAGAACAATGTTTTTATTGATATATACCACATAAACTTTGAATTTCCGGGTAGCTGGATGCCGAAAATACCCGACCTTGTGAGTTAATAACAAAAACTCCCATTCCATGACGTACACTTTTGTTTTTATTATTCTGGATAACGATTTTAACAGTATAAAGCGTATTTCTATTTAA